>JANNGN010000255.1:0-12849 GCA_031403895.1 Rubrivivax sp.
GCGCTGCGGCTGGCGCGCTTCAACGTCAATATTGCTGTTGTTGACAAGCGCTTTTTCCAGGGCCTGCCCAGCCCCGCTGCGGCTGCCATCGTGATGAGTTTGATATGGGTGATGGACGACGCAGGCATCCGCGGCGCATCGAAGATCGACTGGCTGGCCTGGTCGGCATTCGCGGTGACGCTGTTTGCCGGTTTGTCGATGGTCACCAACGCGCCGTTTTACAGCTTCAAAGTGGTGGGCGGCAAGAGCACCGTGCCGTTCATCGTGATCGTGGCCATTGCGGTCGGTATTGCGCTTGTCGCGCTGGACCCGCCGCGGGTGCTGTTCGGCATTTTCTTTCTCTATGGCCTGTCGGGATACGCGGTGTACGCGTGGCGCAAGTTCAAGGGCAAGCCGGTCAGCGTGATCGCAATTTCCACCGACGAGCCCGACGAGAAGGGCCTGCATCCTTGAGCCCAGCCGCGTGCTATATTGAGCGCATGAATTTGATCCGCTGCGCGACCTGTCGCAAATTCGCGCTAGAGCTAGCCACCTCACTGCGGGTGCGCTGATCAAGTTCGTCAATCTCCTATTCCGATCAACGGCCCGCCAGCGCAACGCAGCGGGCCGTTTTTCATTTTTCCGTGCTGCGTGCGACCCACCCCCAGCCTTGAAAGCAAGACCATGAACGACAAGCTCATCATTTTCGACACCACCTTGCGTGATGGCGAACAGTCTCCCGGCGCTTCGATGACACGCGACGAAAAGCTGCGCATTGCGCGGCAGCTGGAAAGGCTTCGGGTGGACGTGATCGAGGCCGGCTTTGCGGCGTCGAGCAATGGCGACTTCGAGGCCGTCAAATCAATTGCTGTGGCAATCCGCGAGTCCATCGTCTGTTCGCTGGCGCGTGCCAACGACCGCGACATTTCGCGAGCAGCCGAAGCTTTGAAGGGTGCTGCGCGTGCTCGCATCCACACCTTCATCGCCACCAGCGAACTGCACATGGAGAAGAAGTTGCGCATGACGCGCGACCAGGTCTTCGAACAGGCCAAGCTGGCGGTGCGCTTTGCGCGCAACCTGTGCGACGACGTGGAGTTCTCGCCCGAAGACGGCTACCGATCCGACCCCGACTTCCTGTGCCGCGTGCTCGAGGTCGCGATCGCCGAAGGTGCGACCACCATCAACATCCCCGACACCGTGGGCTACGCCGTTCCCGAGCTCTACGGCGAATTCATCCGCAGCCTGCGCGAGCGTGTGCCCAATGCCCACAAGGCGGTGTGGTCGGTGCACTGCCACAACGACCTCGGCATGGCGGTGGCCAATTCGCTGGCAGGGGTGATGATCGGCGGCGCACGCCAGGTGGAATGCACCATCAACGGCCTGGGCGAACGGGCTGGCAACTGTTCGCTTGAAGAGGTGGTGATGGCGGTGCGCACGCGGCGCGACTATTTCGGCCTGGACCTCAACATCGACACCACGCAGATCGTGCCGGCCTCGCGCATGGTCAGCCAGACGACGGGCTTCGTCGTGCAGCCGAACAAGGCGGTGGTGGGCGCGAACGCGTTTGCCCATGCCAGTGGCATCCACCAGGACGGCGTGCTCAAGGCCCGCGACACCTACGAAATCATGCGTGCCGAAGACGTGGGCTGGGCCTCCAACCGGATCGTGCTGGGCAAGCTGTCGGGCCGCAATGCCTTCAAGCAGCGTTTGCAGGAACTTGGCGTGCAGATGGAGTCCGAGACCGAAGTCAACGCCGCATTCGCGCGCTTCAAGGACCTGGCCGACCGCAAGAGCGACATCTTTGACGAGGACATCATTGCCCTCGTCAGCGACGAAAGCGTCACCGCCGAATCCGAGCACTACCGCCTGCTGGCGCTGTCGCAATCCTCTGCCATGGGCGAACGGCCCCATGCTTGTGTCGCCTTTGCTGCCGGTGCGCTGGAGCACCACGCCGAAAGCGATGGCAATGGCCCTGTGGATGCGAGCCTGAAGGCGATCGAATCCAAGGTCCAAAGTGGCGCCGAAATGATGCTCTATTCGGTCAATGCGATCACATCGGGCAGCACAGAATCTCAAGGTGAAGTCACGGTACGGCTGCAGCTCGGGGGACGTGTGGTGAACGGGATGGGTGCCGACCCGGACATCGTGGTGGCGTCGGCCAAGGCGTACCTGTCGGCGTTGAACAAGCTTCAAAGCAAGGACGAGCGGGTGGCGGCACAGGGTTAGCACGGGTGCAGGCTCGCGCGCGGACCGTCTGCAGCGCCAACGCAGTGTCAAAGCACAGGCAATACTTGAGAAAAGTTGCGCAACTGGTTGATATTGCGCGGGATTTTCATGTACCCTGCACACAGGTATGGTGTACGAAATCTGGGGTACGGGGTGCTGACCAAAAAATTGTTCTCGCGTCAACTGCTGGCTGCCGGGGCGCTGGCCTTGCTTCTAAGCCTCGGGCCGGCGGCAAACAGCCTGGCTGCGCCAGCAGTGAAGGCCACTGTGGCCAAGTCGGGTAAGCAGGCACGTCCCGCCAAAACCACCAAGCCGCAGCGCGTCAACAAACGGGTAGTGAGCAGGCTGGCGTTCGTCCCGGCTCAACCGTCCTTCGGTCAAGCGGCCGGGCTGCATGCGACGGGTGACGAACTGGCTCTCAAATCGAGCGTTGCACTGGTCGTTGACCAGGACACCAACGAGGTGCTGTTCAGCAAGAATCCTGGCGCCGTGCTGCCCATCGCGTCGATCACCAAGCTGATGACAGCACTGGTTGTCACCGAGGCCGCGCTGCCACTGAACGAAATGCTGGTGGTGTCCAAGGACGATGTCGATGCCACTGCCGGCAGTCGCTCTCGCCTGGCGCTCGGCACCCAGTTGACACGCGGCGAAATGTTGCACCTGTCGCTGATGGCCTCGGAGAATCGCGCCGCGCACGTGCTGGGCAGGACGTATCCCGGAGGGCTCGAAAAGTTCATTGCCGCGATGAATGGCAAGGCCCGCGACCTGGGCATGCAGGCCACTCACTACGTCGAGCCGACTGGCCTGTCCAGCAACAACCAGTCGAGCGCGCAGGACCTGGCCCGGTTGGTTCGTGCTGCCTTCGAGCACCCGATCATCCGCAGCCTGTCAACCTCGATGGAAGCCGTGATGCCGGTGGGGCGCAGGTCGGTGCAGTTCCGCAATACAAATGGCCTGGTGCGCAACCCCGAATGGGAGATCGGCCTGCAGAAGACCGGCTACATCGCGGCGGCAGGGCGTTGCCTGGTGATGCAGACGCAGCTTGCTGGCCGCAAGCTCATCATGGTGCTGCTCGATTCAGCGGGCACTTATTCGCGCATCGGAGACGCCGAACGCATCCGCAAATGGATGCGCGAAAACGCCGTGCTGCCGATCCTGCCGCTGCTTCCAGGGCTTCCGGCGTTGACCGGCCTGTCGGGCCTGAACAGCGCTCAGCCCCGATAGCCCAGCGCCGTCGAAATCTGTTTGGCGGTCGATCGAACGCGGTCCAGCCAGTCCTCTTCAAGCCGTTCGGCGGGTGCCGAGATCGACAGCCCCGCCATCAACTTGCCCTGGTCGTCGAAGATACCCGCCGCCATGCAGCGCACGCCCAGTTCCAGTTCTTCGTTGTCGCGGGCCACGCCGGTGGCGCGCACCTGCGCCAGCTCACGTTCGAGCCGCTGCACGTCGGTGATGCTGTTGCGGGTGTGGCCGGTCAGGCCCGTGCGCGCCGCATAACTGCGCACACGAGCGGGTTCGTCATGCGCCAGGAAGAGCTTGCCAACGGAAGTCAAGTGCAGCGGCGCCCGCCCGCCAACGGTGCGCACCACCTGCATGCCCGAGCGTTCGCTGTAGCTGCGTTCGACGTAGATGATCTCGTCGCCTTGCCGCATGGACAGGTTGACCGCCTGGTGCGTCAACTTGTGAAGCTCGCGCATGGGGCCGAGCGCTGCTTCGCGCACGTCAAGCCGTTCTTTCACCAGGTTTCCCAGTTCCAGCAGCCGCATGCCCAGGCGGTAGGTGCCGGCTTGCGGACGGTCAACCAGGCGGCCGAGCGTCAGATCGTTGAGGATGCGGTGGGCGGTGGACGGGTGCAGCCCCGTGGTGTCGCTGATCTGCTTCAGTGACACCGGTTCCTGGTGCAACGCCAGCATGTCCAGCAGCGCAAAGGTGCGCTCCAGGACCTGGATCGTTGGGCTGCGGGCGTCCTTGGTGGTCATCAGGTTCAGGTCTTGAAGTACTGGTTGAGATTTTGCATGGCGGAAAGCATCATTGCATACCGGAATTTTGCCCACAACGCGTTGCGGCAATGGGCGCTCGCCGGAATGCTGACTTTCGCGGCTTCGGCGCTGGCGCAGGGCGTCTCGCCTGCGGGCGCTTCCAGCAGGCCCGCTACGCCCGCCGCCGCTGCTTCGGCTGCCGCCTTCCGCGTCGCTGTGCCGCGCATCACCGGCCGTCTGCAGGCGGCGGACATCGGCCTGGTCATCAACACCGCCGACCCCTATTCCGTCGCCGTCGGCGAGCACTACATCGCTGCGCGTGGCCTGCACGCGGCGCAGGTGCTGCGGCTGGACCTGCCCACGAAGACGGTGCTCAACCGCGACGAATTCGAAGTCCTGCGCCGTGCCATCGAGTCCTTCTTCGGCCCCGCCACCCAGGCGCTGGCTCTGGCCTGGGCGGCGCCGTACGCGGTTGAATGCAACGCCATCACGGGCGCGCTGGCGCTGGGCTTCGACGCCGCTTTGTGCAGCAACGGCTGCGCTGCGTCACGCAGTTCGGGCTACTTCAATTCGGCGTCATCGAGGCCGCTCTTCAACCCCGGTTGGCGGCCTTCGATGCTGCTGGCCGCGCGCACGGTGGAACAGGCAAAAGACCTGATCGACCGCGGCGTAGCGGCGGATGGCAGCCTGCTGCAGCCGGGGCGCGCCCCAGTGCTGGCCCTGATGCTGAGCACCGACGACGCGGCGCGCCGCGTGCGCATGGCGCTGTACCCGCCGCCGGGCCTGCCGGCGGCGCTGGGGGTGGACCTGCGCATCGCGCCAGCCGCAGTTTTGCCCGGTGCCCAGCGCCTGCTGCTGGCGCTGACCGGCAGCGAACGCGTCGGCTTCGAACCGCTGCCGCAGTGGGTGGCGGGCGGACTCGGTGACCACCTCACCTCCTTTGGCGGCGACCTGCAGGGCGCCCATGGTCAAAGCACCGCGCTCGATTGGATCGCTGCGGGTGCCACGGCCAGCCACGGGGCGGTCAGCGAGCCCTGCAACCACGCGCAGAAGTTTCCCCACCCGCAGGTGCTGCTGCTGCACTACCTGCAGGGCAGCAGCGCCATCGAGGCCTACTGGAAGAGCGTGGCCTGGCCGCAGCAGAGCCTGTTCGTGGGCGAGCCGCTGGCGGCGCCTTTTGCGCGCCGCTGAACCCGCCTCAGCGCGCCGAAGTCAACAGCCGCCGGGCGGCGGCTTCACCACTGCGCACCGCGCCCTCCAGCGTGGCCGGGTAGGGGCCCGCGACGTAGTCGCCGGCAGCAACCAGCCCCTCGGCCAGTCGAGGCCCGGGCCGCGCCAGCGCAGGCGTGCAGCGAAACGTGGCGCGCTTCTCGGCCATCACGCGCAGCAGGGTCGGTGGTTGCGGCCAGGTTCCGGGCGCGAAGGCTTCGCCGGCCTGGCTCAGCACCGCCTGGCCGGTGGCGTCCAGGCCTTGCTCGACCCAATCGCGAGCGCCACTGACGACGAAGGCAAAGGCGCCTGCCGCACCGCCCAATGCGCCGTGGTCAAACACAAACTGCGCCGGCGCCTGGGGCCCATCTACCAGGGCCATCATTGGGCAGGGCAGGCGTGCGCCGACGCACTGCAGGTACACGGTGACGATGGGCTCGTAGCCAATCGCCTGCGCGCACGCGGCCCAGGCCGGCGCGTGCTCGTGCGCCAGGCGGGCTGCTTCGTGCGCGCTGCAGGCCAGGATCACCGCATCGTGTTCATCTGCATCGACAAGCCAGCGCCGGCCTTTGCGCCTTAGCTGCATGACGCGTGCGCCTGTGCGCAGCGTGGCGCCCCGTGCCATCAGCCAGGCCGCAGCAGGTTCGGGCAAGAGGGCGCTCAGGGGCCGGCGCGGCAGCAGCAGATCCGCCGAGCCTGGTCCGCTGAAGAGCG
Organism: Rubrivivax sp.; assembly: GCA_031403895.1. Classification (GTDB taxonomy): domain Bacteria; phylum Pseudomonadota; class Gammaproteobacteria; order Burkholderiales; family Burkholderiaceae_C; genus Rubrivivax. The sequence continues at coordinate 6,108 of JANNGN010000255.1, forward strand.
CGTCCCGCAGCACGCGCAAAAAGACCGTGGCGCTGGCGTCCCGTGCAGGCGTGTTGAGCGCGGCCACGCACAGCGGGTCGATCAGCAACTGCCGCACTGCGGGCGGCAGTGCGTGGCACAGGGCCGCCACGGTGGTGCGCGGCGGGCAGGTGAAGCCGCGCAGCGCCCAGCCGGCGGCCGCGCGCAACAGCGCGACGCGGTCGCGCCAGCCAAAGCCCACGCAGCCAAAGACCGCAGCGGCAAAGCCCAGCCACGCCGGCCCCGCCGGCAAACGCAGGCCGCGGCCGTCGGGGTAGCGCAGCTCCAGCGGCTGCCGGTGCAAGGTGCCCGAGATGTCGGCATCCACCGTGGCCATCAGCGCCAACGTCCGGGTGTAGGCGCCGATCAGGATGTGCTGGCCGTTGTCGAGCGCCAGGCCATCGACATCGACGCGGCGCGCGCGGCCACCCCATTGATGCGCCATCTCGAACAGCGTCACGCGGTGGCCGGCTTCGGTGGCGCGCACCGCAGCGGCCAGGCCGGCCCAGCCACCGCCGATGACGGCGATGTTCAAGCCCTCAGCGTCCACGCAGATGAGTCTTGGTGGCGATCCACAACTTGCGCAGTGGCGTCAGCGACGTGCGCTGGTGCAGCACCTGGAACTGCTGCGCTTCCACTTCGCGCAGCAGCGTGCGGTAGATGTTGGCCATCATCAGCCCCGGCTTCTGCGCAGCGCGGTCGGCCTCGGGCAGCAGGTGCAGGGCAGCGTCAAAGGTGGCGTGTGCGCGTTCGGCCTGGAAGCGCATCAGGGCCTGGAAGCGGTCGCTGTAGCCCCAGGGCGCGGCGCGCTGCAGCAGTTCGTGCGCCTTCACGTCGAAGCGCTGCAACTCAGTCACCGGCAGGTAGATGCGGCCACGGCGTGCGTCGTCTCCCACGTCGCGGATGATGTTGGTCAGCTGCATGGCCAGGCCCAGCTGGTGCGCGTATTGCACCGTGGCGGGTTGGGTGCGGCCGAAGATGCCGGCCGCGACCTCGCCCACCACGCCTGCCACCAGGTGGCAATAGCGCTGCAGCGCCGGGTAGTCGAGGAAACGGGTCTGGTCAAGGTCGGTCTGGCAGCCCTCAATCACCGCAGCCAGGTGCGCTTCTTCGATGCCGAAGCGCGCTGCCAGCGGCATGAGGGCGCGCATTGCCGGGTGGCTGGGCGTGCCTTTGTAGGCCTGCGCCACTTCCTGGCGCCACCACTGCAACTTGGACGCGGCCACGCTGGGGTCCAGCGTTTCGTCAACCACGTCGTCAACCTCGCGGCAGAAGGCGTAGAAGGCAGTGATCGCGGCGCGCCGTGGCGGCGGCAGGAAGAGGAAGGCGTAGTAGAACGACGAGCCACTGGCGGCCGCCTTGTCCTGCACGTACTGCTCGGGCGTCATCGGCGTGGCCCGCCGATGCCGCCCATCCGCAGTGCGCGCCACAGCAGCACGGGCACATCGAGGGCCTTGAGCGAGGGGCGGTGCAGCAGCGCGGCGTGGTCCATGCGCCGGATTTTCTCAAGAATGCGCAGGCCGCCCTGCACCACCAGCCGCAGCTCCCAGCCCGAGCGCCCCGGCATGCGCAAAGCCAGCGGCGCGCCCTGCAGCATCAACGCTTCGGCCCAGGCCACGAGGCTGCGCACGAGGCTGCGGCTGCGCGGGCTGTCGGCGTTGCCGGCCAGCTCAGTCTGCGTCACCGCATGCACTTGCAGGTCGGACAGCGGCACGTAGTGGCGGCCGCGCGCGCCGTCCACGCTCAGGTCCTGCCAGAAGTTGATGAGTTGCAGCGCGCTGCAGATGGCGTCGGACTGTAGGAGCGACTCCGTGTCGTCGATCGTATGAAGGTGCAGCAACAACCGACCCACCGGGTTGGCGGAGCGGCCGCAGTAGTCGAGCAGGGCCGCGCGGTCCGGGTAGTCGGGATTAAGCACGTCCTGCTCGAAGGCGTCGAGCAGGGCTTGCAACAGCGGCAGCGGCAACGCAAAGCGCCGCATCTGCTGGCCCAGCGCTGCGAACAGCGGCTGCCAGCGCGGGCTGGGCGCGGCGCCGGCTGCGGTGGCCAGCAGATCGCGCCGGTACTGGGCCAGGTCGGCCAAGCGGTCTGGGGCGCTGGCCGTGCCCTCGTCGGCCAAGTCATCGGCCGTGCGGGCGAAGTGGTAGATGGCGGTCACGGCCGGCCGCAATGCCGGCGGGCACAGCAGCGAAGCGACGGGAAAGTTTTCATAGTGCTGCACGCTCACGGGCTGCGATTCTGACGACTTCGGCAGCCGCACTGGCTGCGGGTCTTCAGCGTTTTGCGATGCGTTTGTGGATAGACAGCGCAATCGGACTACGACCTGGCGCAGACCGAGTTCAAGCGCTGCAAGGAACTGCGCGAGCAGAACTTCGTCAGCGCGATCGAACTCGAGCGCCGTGAGGCCACGCTGCAAGCGCAACGCGCGCAGTTCGACCAGGCGCCTGCCAACGCGGGTGTGCAAGGCAACCTGGCGGTCCAAGCGACCTTGACTGCTGGCACGGCGGGTGTAGTGACCGGCGTGGATGCCGAAGTCGGTGCCGGCCACCGTGCGCGAGGTGGCTGTGGCGGCAGGCCCGGCCACGCGCACCTCTCTCGTCAAAGCCGACGTCGGCATTGCAGCGGTGCAGATCGGCCAGACCATGAGCTTCGTGATCAAGCTGCCGCCGCGTGAGGTGGCCGCCAGGCTGCCGCTCTCTGCGGTCATGCAGGAACAGGGCCAGACCGCCGTTTGGCTGTTGGACACCGCCACAGCGACTGTGCAGGTGCAGCCCATCGTGGCGGCCGGTGCCGACGGCAACACCGTCTTCGTGGCCGGCGGCCTGAGCCTCCACCAGCCCGTTGTGGTTGCTGGCGTACACACGCTGACGCGGGCCCGGAAGACCAAGCTCTACGACGCTGCGGTGAAAGTGGCGGCAGCACCCGGCACCGCGCCCAAGCTGCGAGCACCTGCCGGCCTTGCTAACCACCGAATTCCCCGAAATCCGCAGCCGTGTGAAGCTGCTGCCAGCGGGGCCGCCGGTACCGTACCCGGTGCAGTTTCGCGTCGCGGTATCGAGGCCGTCCAGGTGCGGCAATGGGCTGACCAAGCGAAGGAAATCCTGCGCGCCAACGCCAGCATGCGCGGCGTCAACGACAACTGCAACGAGCAGATCAACATGCTGCGCCTGGAGGTGGACAGGGACCAGGCGCGCGCCTTGGGCGTCACCAGCCAAACCAACGCGCAGGACTCGCGCGTGATCCTCAGTGGCAGCAACAGCGGCCAGTATCGCGAGGGCGACAAGCTGATCGACATCGTGCTGCGCCAGCCGCTGGAAGAACGCAACGCCATCACCGACCTCGGCAATACCTGCATGCCCACCGCCAGCGGCCGCAGCGTGCCGCTGACGCAGATCGCGAAAGTCGGCTTTAGCTGGGGCCGGGCGTGCTGTTGCGCGAAGGCCGCAACGACGCAGTCACCGTCCAAGGCGACGTGGTTGAAGGCGTGCAGGGCCCCACTGCCACCGCGCAGGTGGGGCCGCAGCTTCAGGCGCTGGCGACGAAGATGCCGCCCGGCTACACGGTGCAGATCGCCGACGCGGTGGAAGCAAGCAGCACGGGGCAGCGTTCGCTGTTGGCCAACGTGCCGCACATGGCGTTCATCATGCTCACACGGTTGATGCTGCAGTTGCAGAGTTTTCGCGCGCCATGCTGGTGATGCTGACTGCGCCACAGGGCATTGCCAGCGTGGCCGCCGCGCTGCAGGTCCTGAACCGGCCCTTTGGCTTTGTGGCGCTGCTCGGCTTCATCGTGCTGACGGCCGCAGCGGCGGTGCAGGCGATGATTCCGCTGCGGCGCAGGGTGTTCTGGGGGCCGATGGCGACGGCCAACATCGGCGGCCTGGTGGTGGCCACGGTGCTGACCTTGCTGGCCTTGCCGGCGCCGTACGCAGCCTGGTTTCGCGTCAAGCGTGAAGCACAAGGCATCGTGGCCTGAAGCGCACGCCACAGCCGCCTGAAGCGCTGACGCTAAAATGACCGGTTTGCCGCGTCGGCGGCGCACCGCCCGCGCGGGTGGCGAAATTGGTAGACGCACCAGGTTTAGGTCCTGACGCCTTCACGGGCGTGCCGGTTCGAGTCCGGCCCCGCGCACCAGCCCAGCATTCACTGCCTTCCAAAGAGACACCATGGCCGTCCAAGTTGAAACCCTAGAAAAGCTCGAGCGTCGCATCACCCTGACGCTGGCGGCTGAAACCATCAACGGCGAGGTGGAAACCCGCTTGAAGCGGTTGTCGCGCACGGTCAAGGCCGACGGCTTCCGGCCGGGCAAGGTGCCGATGTCGGTGGTGGCCCAGCGCTACGGCTACTCGGTCCAGTACGAGGTTGTCAACGACCGCGTCGGCCAGGCTTTCAGCGATGCTGCGACCGAAGCCAAGTTGCGCGTTGCAGGCCAGCCGCGCATTGCGCAGAAGGACCAGGCGCCTGAAGGCCACATGGTTTTCGACGCCACCTTCGAGGTCTATCCCGAAGTGACGCTGGGTGACCTGGGCAGCGCAGAAGTCGAGCGCGTGAGTACCGAAGTGACCGAAGCTGCGATTGACCGCACGGTGGACATCCTGCGCAAGCAGCGCCGCACCTTCGGCCTGCGCCCTGCGGTCGAAGGCGCCGTCGAGACCGACCGCGTGACGATTGACTTCGAAGGCAAGATCGACGGTGAACCTTTTTCCGGCGGTGCCGCCGAAGCCTTCCAGTTCATCGTCGGCGAAGGCCAGATGCTGGCGCAATTTGACGACGCCGTGCGCGGCATGAAGGTGGGCGAGAGCAAGACCTTCCCGCTGCAGTTTCCGGCCGACTACCAGGGCCAGGACGTGGCCGGCAAGGAAGCCGACTTCATGGTCACCCTGAAGAAGATCGAGGCCGCCAACCTGCCGGTGGTTGATGAAGCCTTTGCCAAGGCGCTGGGCATCAAGGAAGGCACTGTCGAAGGGCTGCGTGCTGACGTGAAGAAAAACCTGGAGCGCGAGGTCAAGTTCCGCGTGCTGGCGCGCAACAAGGATGCGGTGATGGAAGCCCTGTCGCGGTCCGCACAACTCGAACTGCCGAACGCGCTGGTGGCGGCCGAGAACGACCGCCTGGTGGTGACGGCCCGCGCCGACCTGAAGCAACGTGGCGTGAAGGATGCCGACACGGCGCCGATCCCGGCCGAGATCTTCAAGCCGAAGGCCGAGCGCCGCGTGCGCCTGGGCCTGGTGGTGGCCGAACTGGTGCGCACGCACAACCTGCGCGCCAAGCCCGAGCAGTTGCAGAAGCACATCGAAGAATTGAGCCAGAGCTACGAGAAACCGGCTGAAGTGATGCGCTGGTACCTGAGCGATCGCAAACGCATGGCCGAAGTGGAAGCGGTGGTGATCGAGAACAACGTGACCGACTATGTGCTGGCCCACGCCAAGGTTGTGGACAAGGTGCTACCGTTTGATGAGTTGATGACTGCATCGTGATGTCACAGTTGCAGCAACACAGGAGAGCCGGATGAGCGTGCAGGAAACCGTGGGTCTGGGCATGGTGCCCATCGTCATTGAACAGTCGGGCCGTGGCGAGCGCGCCTATGACATTTACAGCCGCCTGCTGCGCGAGCGCATCGTGTTCCTGGTCGGCCCCGTCAACGACGGCACCGCCAACCTGGTGGTGGCGCAGATGCTGTTCCTGGAAAGCGAAAACCCGGACAAGGACATCTTCCTGTACATCAACTCGCCCGGCGGCAGCGTGAGTGCGGGGCTGTCGATCTACGACACCATGAACTTCATCAAGCCCGATGTGTCCACGCTGTGCATGGGCATGGCAGCCAGCATGGGGTCGTTCCTGCTGATGGCAGGCGCGAAGGGCAAACGTTCGGCGCTGCCCAATTCGCGCATCATGCTGCACCAGCCTTCGGGCGGCGCGCAGGGGCAAGCGACCGACATCGAAATCCAGGCGCGCGAGATCATCAAGACCCGCGAACAGCTCAACCGCATCTATGCCGAGCGCACGGGCCAAAGTTACGAGCGCATCGTGGCCGACATGGAGCGCGACTTCTGGATGTCGCCGCAAGAGTCGAAGGCTTACGGGCTGATCGACCAGGTGCTCGACAAGCGCGCCTGAAGCCGCCTGCGCAGCGCCTGGAGGGCCCGGTTTCGGGCCCTTTTCGCGCCGGTGGGCGCCCGGGCACTTGATCTATCATGGCTTTGACTCCCGTCTTCAACTCTCCTCGTAAAAGCACCCATGGCCGACAAGAAGGGCGCCTCTGGCGAAAAGGTTCTTTACTGCTCGTTCTGCGGCAAGAGCCAGCACGAGGTGAAGAAGCTCATCGCCGGGCCGTCGGTGTTCATCTGCGACGAGTGCATCGAGCTCTGCAACGACATCATCCGCGACGAAGTCCCGGCTGAAGGTGCGGGCCCCAAGCCGAACAAGTCCGACCTGCCGATACCCAGCGAGATCAAGGACAGCCTGGACCAGTACGTCATCGGCCAGGAAGTTGCCAAGCGCACGCTGGCTGTGGCCGTCTATAACCACTACAAGCGCCTGAAGCACATGGGTGCGAATGCGTCCAAGGACGAAGTCGAGCTGACCAAGAGCAACATCCTGCTCATCGGACCCACGGGCTCTGGCAAGACGCTGCTGGCTCAAACACTCGCGCGGCTGCTCAACGTGCCCTTCGTCATCGCCGACGCCACCACGCTGACCGAAGCCGGCTACGTGGGTGAAGACGT
>JANNGN010000256.1:0-2968 GCA_031403895.1 Rubrivivax sp.
CGAGATCGCACCGCTGGCCTTCATGCGCGGGCGCACGCTGAACCACGCCTTTGTCATTCTTGACGAAGCGCAGAACAGCACGCGCGAACAGATGAAGATGTTCCTTACCCGCATCGGCTTCGGCAGCAAGTGTGTGGTCACCGGTGACGTGAGCCAGATCGACCTGCCGCCCGGCATGCCCAGCGGCCTGGTGGACGCAGCGCAGGTGCTGCCGCGTGTGAGCGGCATCGCCTTCACGCACTTCACGTCCGCCGACGTGGTGCGCCACCCGCTGGTGGCGCGCATCGTCGAGGCCTACGACTCCGCGCGGCTCGGCGCAGTCGGCGAATCTGTTCGATGAAACCCGCGCTGCAACTGTCGCTGCAGTTTGCCGACCCCGGCCACCGCAATCACCTGCCGCGCCATCACGTCGCGCGCTGGGTGCGGGCCGCGCTGCTGCACCCGGGGCAGGTCACGGTGCGCATCGTTGGCGCCAAAGAAGGCCGCACGCTGAACCGCGAATACCGCCAGCAGGACCACGCCACCAACGTGCTGACTTTCGACTACCAGCATGCACCGATCGTGATGGCCGACCTGATCCTGTGCGCGCCCGTGGTGGCGAAGGAAGCGCGCACCCAGCGCATCCCGCTGCCCGCGCATTACGCCCACTTGCTGGTACACGGCACGCTGCACGCGCAGGGCTTCGACCATGAAGACGAGGCCGGCGCGGCGCTGATGGAAGCGCGCGAAAGCGAAGTGCTGCTGGCGCTGGGTTTCGCCGATCCGTATCGGCGTTAGCTTGCAGCCCGCGTGTCGCCGTTCAAGCCGACACCATCGTCTTGAAGCCGCCCCAGAACATGCGCCTGGCGTCGAAGGGCATGGCCTTCGGGTCCATCAGGGCCTGCAACCGCGGATCGGCCATGACCTTGGCGTTGACCTGGTCGCGGTGCTTGCGCGATTTGAAGACGATCCACGAAAACCACACCAACTCACCTTCCTTCAGCTTCACTGCTTGTGGGAAGGATGTGCGCTTGCCCGGCTTCACGTCGTCGGCCATGCACTCGGTGACTTGCAACGCGCCGTGTTCGCGCCACACCTTGGCCGCCTTGCGCGCGATCTTTTGATAGTCCTTCGTCTTGTCGGCCGGTACCGGCAGCACAAATCCATCGACATAAAACGCCATGGTGGTTCTCCTGTGGTGGTCAAAGGCAATCAGCGCAGGCTGCGCTACTTGGTGCCAAAGATGCGGTCGCCCGCGTCGCCCAGGCCCGGCACGATGTAGCCGTGTTCGTTGAGCTGGCGGTCGATGGCTGCGGTGTACACGGGCACATCGGGATGATGGGCATGAAACTTCTGGATGCCTTCGGGCGCGGCCAGCAGGCTGACGAAGCGGATCGAGCGCGGCCGCGTTTCCTTCAGCCGGTCCACCGCCGCCACGGCCGAGTTGCCGGTGGCGAGCATGGGATCGAGCACGATGGCGTCGCGTTCGTGCATGTCGTGCGGCATCTTGAAGTAGTACTCCACCGCCACCAGCGTCTTCGGGTCGCGGTACAGGCCGACGTGGCCGACGCGCGCGCCGGGCACCACTTCAAGCATGCCGTCGAGGAAACCGCTGCCGGCACGCATGATGACCACGAACACCGTCTTGCGGCCTTCGATCACCGGCGACATCATCTTTTCCAGCGGCGTTTCGATCTCGATCAGCTGCATCGGCATGTCGCGCGTGACCTCGTAGGCCATCAGCATGCTCAGCTCGTAGAGCATGCGGCGAAAGCTGCTGGTGCTGAGATCCTTCTGGCGCATCAGCGTGAGCTTGTGCTGCACCAGGGGGTGGCTGACGACGTGGACTGACGGTGTGTTCATGGGCGCCAAGGATACGCAGAAACATGCGCCGAAACATAGCCGCAACCTTACCCACATCCAAATGCAAAACCCGCGCGACCCAACTGCAAATTACCAGTCACGGTGAATCAGCACCGACAACGCCGCGCGTTCCGAAGCCCGGCCGTCGCGCATGCGCGCGACCACGCTGGCATCGGTTTCGCGCCGCAGCTCCACCGCCTTGGATTGCGTGTTCTCGGGCCGCGATTCGTCCACGTCCCAGAAGCGGCCCCAGCCACGCTGAGCGGGCTGGCCGCGCTGGCTGTCACCGGGCGCTTCGAACTCCAGCTCCCCGATGCCGTGAAACTGCGTCTGCGGCGTGTCGGGGTGGGTGCCGCTCCAGCGGTACACCAGGCGCCGCGCATCGGCATGCAATTCCACGACCTGGCCGCGCCAGTGGGCAGCGGTCTGGCCGCCAAGGTCGTAGGCCTGGCCGCGCAACTGCAAGGACTCGGTGGCTTCGTCGTAGTCCAGGCGCAGGAAACTGATGGCGCTCTGGCCGGGCCCGCGAATGCGTTGCCACCAGTCGCCCGCCAGCAGCGTGGCCATGCTGAGCGACTGCGCGCGCCGCACCAGCGCCGCCGGGCTGATGCGGCGCAGCGCGCCAAGCTCGATCACACGCTTGGCGATCTGCGCGCAGCGCGGCTGCAGCGCCTGCATCAAGGTCTGGTTGTCGCGCGGCTGGTAGTCGGCCGAGACGACAGCCAGCAGGTCGCTCGGCAGCTTCAGGTCCTGGCCTTTGCGGTGGACCATGAAACAGCGCGGCCGACCGAGCGCACCGATGAACAGGCCCAACTCGAAGATGACGTTGTCGCGCGGCGCGCGCTGCTGGCGGGCGCGGCTGACGATGCGGTCGTCGCCACTGATCACGCCGATGGCAAAGTCGGCTTCGGCGGCCACCGCCTCCAGCGCTTCGATGTAGGTGCTGCTGAGGCCGAACTCGGTCGTCCAAAGCCGGATCTCTGCGCTTGCGCCCAACGCAAGTTGCAGCCCCGCCTGCACCGCCTGCGCTTCGGGCAGGCCTTCGGTGCTTGAGGCGATGAAGACGAGGGGTTGGCTCATGTGTTTGCAGCCCTGACCTCAAAGGTCATCGACTGACGGGCGCGGC
>JANNGN010000257.1:0-8874 GCA_031403895.1 Rubrivivax sp.
TAGACCATGGCCACAGCTTCATGCGACACAGCGTCGAACTGGCGCACGGGGTCCAGCGATTCGAACTGCCCCGTGCGCGCAAAACTCAGCACCTTCGGTTCGGTGGGGGTCTGGGCGATGGCCGCCGTGAAGGCGGCCGAGGCGCACAAGGCCATCAGGGTGCGGATGATCGTCATCGGTGGTTCTCCTGTCGGGTCATGATCTTCGGCTGAGCTTTGGCGAATCATTAGCGAATCATCAACGGCGTTGCGCTTTGCGCGCCATGTCGATGTCGATGAATTCGAACTCGGGCTGCAGCAGGTTGCGCTTGAAGTTGCGCAGCCACTTCTGCGTGATGGACACGCGCAGCGGGCTGTAGCTCAGCAGCACCGGCACTTCGTCGGCCAGCACCGCGTTCATGGCGCGAAAGTGTGCCAGCCGCTGCGGCCCGTCGGCCATGTGGCGCGACGCTTCGTAGGCCGTGTCGTAGCCCGCACTCACGAATGAGCCGATGTTGGGCCCGGGCGCCACGTTCTTGCCGTAAAGCAGTTGGTAGAAGTTTTCGGCGTCGGGGTAGTCGGCGTTCCAGGCGAAGTCGGCGAGCTGGAAGTTGGAGCCTTCTGTGGTCTTCACGAAAGTCGGGTAGTCCATGTACTGCGACTTGAGCACCACGCCTGCCCGCGCGAAGCGCGCGCGCAGGAAGTCGGAGCGGTCGCGCGCTGCGCTGTTGGTGTTCTGGTGGGTGATGGTCAGCGGCGGCAGGCCTTTGCCATTCGGGTAACCGGCTTGCGCCAGCAGCAGTTTCGCGCCAGCCACGTCGTGGCCGCGCCAGCGCGCGCCGGTCTCAGCTTCGTTGCCTGGCAGGTCCAGCGGCACCACACTTTGCGCGGCATGGCCGCGGCCGTTGAGCAGCACGTCAATCTCGCCCGGCGTGTCCACCAGATGCGCCAGCGCCTGCCGCAGCAGCTTGTTGCCGCCCAGCAGCGGGTCCTTCATGTTCACGGCGAAATAGAAGACCGACAGGCTCGGCGTGGCGTGCAGGTCGTAACGCGCCGCGTACTCGCTGTTCAGGCGCAGCGCGCCGCCCTTGACACCGCCCTTTCCACCGTCCTTTCCAAGCACGGCCATCTTGATGAAGTTGGCGCGGTCCAGCGCCTGGCGGTCGAATTCGCCGTTCAGGAAACGCAGCATCGCGGGCTGCGCCTCTTCTACCAGTGGCATCTCCACCGCGTCCACCAGCGGCAGCTTGCGGCCGGCGTCTTTCAGCAGGCCACGCTCTGCGTCGCCGGGCGCGCCAGTGGCGGGATAGATGCCGTGGTAGCTGGGATTCTTCAGCAACCGCAAAACGCCTTTGCGTTCCGCGTTGGCCAGCATGAAGGCACCCGTGCCGACGGGATTGACGCTGAAACGGTCCTGGTAATGGCGCAGCGCCTCGGCGGGCACCACCGCAGTGGGCGAGAGTGCCAGCGCGTACAGAAACAGCGGGTTTGGTTTGACGAGACGGATGCTGAAACGGTGGCTGTCCAGTTTAAGCAGGCCCGGAATCTCGAACGCCGCCAGGTCTGCATCGGCAGCGGCCTTCGCCGTGGCGGCGCGGTACGCATCCAGGCCGGCCACTGCGCCTTCCATCGCAAACCAGCTCTTGCTGTTGATGCGCGCATCGGCATAGCGGCGCAGCGAAAACAGCACGTCGTCGGCCGTCAGCTCGCGGCCTTTGCCGGCGGGGAAACAGGCGTTGTCGTGAAAGCGAATGCCCTTTTTCAGCGTGAAGGTGTAATTCAACTGGTCAGCGGCCAGTTGCGGCATCCGTTCCAGCAAATCGGGCGTTAATTTGTAGGGTCGTTCGAGGTAGCTGTAGCGCAGCAGCGTGTTGTAGGTCATCGACACGATGTCGTTGGACGCGATGTCGAATTGACGCTGCGGGTCCAGCGAATCGAAAGGTACGGTGCGCGCCACGCTCAGCACTTTCGGCGCCTGGGCAAATGCGCCCGCAGCGATGAACAGCAGGCTCCAACACATGGCGGTGATCCAGCGCTTCATCGGGGTTCCCTTGTTCAGACCAGGTGGCAGGCCGCCTGGTGCAGCGGGCCGCTGATGGGCCGCAGCACAGGCACCTCTTCCCTGCAGCGTGCCACGGCGCGCGGGCAACGGGTGTGGAAGGCACAACCCGGTGGTGGCCGGCTGGGGCTGGGCACATCGCCCTGCAGCGGCGCCTGCGTGCGGCGTTTTCGCGGGTCGATGGAAGGCGCAGCGGCGAGCAGGCTTTGCGTGTAGGGATGCAACGGCCGCGCGAAGAGCTCTGTTGCTGATGCAGTCTCGACGACGCGGCCGAGGTACATCACCGCCACGCGGTCGCACAGAAACTGCACCACCGACAGGTCGTGCGAGACAAACAGGTACGCCAGCTTCAGCCGCGCCTGCAAAGCCACCAGCAGGTTCAGCACCTGCGACTGGATCGACATGTCCAGCGCCGACAGCGGCTCGTCCAGCACCACCACCTGCGGCTGCAGCGCCAGCGCGCGCGCGATGCCGATGCGCTGGCGCTGGCCTCCTGAAAATTCATGCGGCCAGCGCTGCAGGTGCTGCGCGTCCAGGCCCACCAGTTCCAGCAATTCGTGGATGCGCTGTTGGCGTGCTGCACCAGCCGGCAAACCGTGCAAGTCGAAAGGCATGTTCAGGATCTGGCCCACACGCTGGCGCGGGTTGAGCGACGCGAAAGGGTCCTGGAACACCATCTGCACCTGGCGCGACATCTGGCGCTTCTCGTCGGGCGTCATTGCGTGCAGGTCGCGCCCGGCAAAGCGCACCACGCCGCGCGTGGGCGCGTAGAGGCCGGTGAGCACGCGCGCCAGCGTCGTCTTGCCGCAGCCGGACTCGCCGACGACACCCAGCACTTCGCCGGCATGCAGCGCCAGGTCAACCCCGGTCACGGCCCGCACGCGGCCGACTTCGCGTTTGAGCAGCCCGCCGGTGATGGGGAAGTGCATGTCCAGGCCTTCGGCCTGCAGCAGCGGAGCGGGTGTCATGCGCGAGCGTCCAGCAGGAAACACGCCGCTTCGTGCGCACTGCCGGGCGCCACCGGCTGCAGCGGCGGGTCAGCCTGGGCGCAGCGCGCAAAGGCGTGCGGGCAACGGGCGCGGAAGCGGCAGCCGATGCCGCGTTCATGCATCGCCGGCAGCGTGCCGGGGATGACGTTCAGCAGGCTGCCGTCGTGCCGCGTCTGGCCGGGCCGCGGCCGCGCGCCCAGCAGGCCCACGGTGTAGGGGTGGGCGGGCCGCTCAAACAGGTCTGCCACTGGCGCACGCTCGACCACGCGGCCGGCGTACATCACCACCACTTCATCGGCAATCTCGGCCACCACGGCCAGGTCGTGGGTGACGAAGACGATGGCCATGCCCAGTTCGCGCTGCAAGTCGGCCAGCAGGTTCAGCACCTGGGCCTGGATCGTCACGTCCAGCGCCGTCGTCGGCTCGTCGGCGATCAGCAGCGCCGGGTGATGGGCCAGCGCCATGGCGATCATCACGCGCTGCTTCATGCCGCCGCTGAGCTGGTGCGGGTGTTCGCCATAACGGCGCAACGGGTCGGGGATCTTCACCTGCTGCAGCATCTGCATGGCGCGCTCGCGCGCATCGCGCGGGGCCGCCGTGCCATGGATGCGGAAGACCTCGGAAATCTGCGCACCCACCGACAGCACGGGGTTCAGCGCCGTCATCGGCTCCTGGAAGATCATCGCCAGTTCACGCCCGCGCAGGCGGCGGCGGGCGCTGGCGTCCAGTTGCACCAGGTCCTGGCCGCGAAAGTTGATCTGGCCGGCTTCGATGCGTGCGTTGTCGGGCAGCAGGCCCATGATCGACAGCGCGGTGACGCTCTTGCCGCAGCCCGACTCACCGGCGATGCACACGGTCTTGCCGGCACTGACCTTCAGCGACAACCCGTCCACGGCGCGCAGGGTGCCGCGCGGCGTGCGAAACGAGGTCACGAGGCCATGCACTTCGAGGGCCGTGGTACTGTTGAAAGCAGTGTCGGAAGTACGTTCGATACAGCACCCCTGGAGACGGGGAATTCGCGCTTTTTGGCGCAATCAACAACCCCATCAAACCGATGATAGCAACGCGTCGCATCGCTGATTTTGAAGTCCCGGCCATCGGCCTGGGCTGCATGAACCTGAGCCACGCCTACGCCGCACCACCGCCGGCCGACGTGGCACAGCGGCTGCTGCTGAGCGCGCTGGACGAAGGCGTGACACTCTTCGACACCGCCGCGCTGTACGGCTTTGGTGCCAACGAGACGCTGCTCGGCCGCGTGCTCAAGGCGCACCGCCATCGCATCGTGCTGTGCACCAAGGGCGGCCTGGCCGGCGTGGACTTCGAGGGTGGCATCAAGCGCGTCATCAACGGCCGCCCCGAGGCCATCCGCCGCAACTGCGAAGACAGCCTGCAGCGGCTGCAGACCGACCACATCGATCTCTATTACCTGCACCGCTGGGACAAGCAGGTGCCCATTGAAGACAGCGTGGGCGAGATGTCGCGCCTGCTGGAAGAAGGCAAGGTGCGCGCACTCGGGCTGTCCGAGGTGTCGGCCGCGACGCTGAAGAAGGCGCAGTCGGTGTACCGAATAGCCGCCGTGCAGACCGAGTATTCGCTGTGGACGCGCAATGCCGAAATCGCGGTGCTGCAAGCCTGCCGCGACAGCGGCACCACCTTTGTCGCCTTCAGCCCGGTGGCGCGCGGCTTCCTCAGCAACACGCCGCCCGACGCGGCCGCGCTCGACGCCAATGACATCCGCCGCGGCATGCCGCGTTTCGACGCCACGCACTGGCCCGCCAACCTGCGCCTGCATGCGGGCCTGCTGAGGCTGGCGCAGGAAGCCGGCCGCAGCGTGGCGCAGCTGGCCCTGGCCTGGCTGCTGTCGCGCGGTGAGCATGTGCTGCCGATCCCGGGCACCACGCGCACCCTGCACCTGCGTGAAAACATTGCCGCAGCCGATCTGGTGCTGGCGCCAGCGCTGCTGGCGCGGCTGGACGCACTGGTCAACCCGCGCACCGTGTCGGGCCCGCGCTACGGCGCACAGGCGCGCAGCGAGGTCGATACCGAAGAATTCAACGCGGTGGACGGCTGAACGGCCGCACACCGTTACCCATTCAGCAAACCGTGCAGTCCATCACGGACTACGATCGGGGCTACTCGAATCCTTCGGACGGCAGCATGACAAACACCGGGATCCAGCACGCAGAGAGCCACCACGTCATCCGGGTGCGCATCTGGATATCGCACCTGGCCTGCCTGGGCGTGTTCTTCGTGCCCTTGACGCCCGAGTTGCTGATTGCAGCCGGCATTGGCTACTTCCTGCGCGTCTTTGCCTTTGAGGTCGGCGCGCACCGCTACTTCTCGCACCACGCCTTCAAGACCAGCCGCGCCTTCCAGTTTGTACTGGCGCTGATGGTGGCCGCCAGCGGCCACCGCGGGCCCATCTGGTGGGCCGTACACCACCGCGCCCACCACCGCCATTCCGACCTGGCGCAGGACGTTCACTCGCCCGTGACCCATTCTTTCTGGCACGCCCACATGGGCTGGCTGATGGACCCGAAGACAGTGGACACGGATCTGGACGCCGCCAAGGACCTGTCGCGTGTGCCCGAACTGGTGTGGCTCAACCGCTGGCACATGATCTTCCCGCTGGCGTTGCTGGTCTTGACCGTGCTGGTGGGCGAATACACCACGCTCTTCGGCCGCACCGGCCTCGGGTCCGCCGCTGCGGTGTGGGTGTTTTTCGTCAGCACCGTGCTGGCGCTGCACGCCGCCTTTGCCGTCAACACGCTCACGCACGGGCGCACGCCCGGCTTCTTCAGCCAGCGCCGTTACGACACCGGTGACAGCACCACCAATTCCTGGCTGCTGGCGATACCCACGCTGGGCGCGTCGTGGAACTACAACCACCACCGCTGCATGAGCGCGGCACGCGCCGGCTTCTTCTGGTGGGAGCTGGACCTGTCGTACGTGAGCCTGTGGATCCTGGCCAGGCTGGGCATCGTGTGGGACTTGCGACCGGTGCCGCAGGCGCTGCTGGACAAGGGGCCGCTGCAGACGGCTTGAAAGGCGCCGCCCGCCCTTGTGGTGGCCGGCGGACCAACCGGCTTTGCTGGCGGCAAGGCTTACGCTGGCCGTGAAGCGGGTGTCCGCTACGACACCCAGGCCACAGTTTCTGAACCAGGACACGGCGGTGGAAAAGCTCAGCGACTGGCTTGGCCGCAGCGAGACGGCACACGACACCATCGGCGCCACACCGGTGCTGGCCTTGACGGCCACGCTCGACCACCCAGCGGCGTCGGTGCTGCCCGGCAGCCCGCTCCCGCCGCTGTGGCACTGGCTGTACTTTCTGCCCATGCACCGGCAAAGCGACATCGGCGCTGACGGCCACGCCAAGCGCGGCGGCTTCATGCCCCCGGTGCCGTTGCCGCGGCGAATGTGGGCGGGCAGCGCGTTCGAATTTCTCGCGCCGGTGCGCGTGGGCGACGCGGTGGCGCGCACATCCACCATCGCCGACGTGACGCAGAAAGACGGCCGCACCGGCAAGCTCGTGTTCGTCAAGGTGCGGCACGAACTGCGCTGCAACGGCGCACCCGACCCGGCGCTGGTGGAGTTTCACGACATCGTCTATCGCGAAGCCAGGCAGCCCACCGATGTCGATCCGCCGCCGGTCGCTGCCGCCACCGGCGCAGCCTGGCAGCGCGAGATCGTGCCCGACGACGTGCTGCTGTTCCGCTACAGCGCGCTGACGTTCAACGGCCACCGCATCCACTACGACCGCCAGTACGTCACCCAGGTCGAAGGTTATCCAGGCCTGGTCGTGCATGGCCCGCTCATCGCCACGCTGCTGCTGGACCTGCTGCGCCGGCATGCGCCCGACGCGCAGGTCGCCGCTTTCAAATTCAAGGCAGTCCGCCCCACCTTCGACCTCCACCCCTTCAAAGTGAATGGCCAGCGCGACCGCCACATCGTCAAGCTGTGGGCGCAAGACCATGAGGGCTGGCTCACGATGGATGCCGTGGCGACCTTGAAAGACTAAAACACCATGCAACTGCCAATAGGCCTGGCCGTCGTCACGCTTGAACAGACCTTTGCGGCGGCCTTCGCCCCCTGCCAGCTCGCCGAGCCAGGCGCGCGCGCCGCCAGGATCACCAGGCTGCGCGCGGCCAAGGTGATCCGACCATGAACCCGCCGCGCAGTTACCTCTTCGTGCCGGGCGACCGGCCCGAGCGCTTTGCCAAGGCCCTGGCCAGCGGCGCCGACGCCGTGGTGCTGGACCTGGAAGACGCCGTGCTGCCTGAAGCAAAGGCGGCAGCGCGCGAAGCCGTCGCCACTTTTCTCGCCAGCAGCACCGCGCTAACCCGCGTGGTGGTGCGCATCAACGCCGAAGGCGCAGTGTGCTTCGCCGACGACCTGGCACTGCTGGCCCGCCACCCTGGCGCCGCGCTGATGCTGCCCAAAGCCGAGCGCCCGCAGACACTGGCCACGGTGCAGGCACGCTGCCCGGGCATTGCCGTGCTGGCGCTGGTGGAAAGCGCGATCGGCGTGCTCGCCGCTGAAGTCCTGGCCGCCGCACCGGGCGTGCAGCGGCTGGTCTTCGGCACGCTGGACTACGCACTCGACATGGGCCTGGAAGGCGAACTGGCCACCACCGTCGGCCTGGACTTTGCGGCCAGCCGGCTGGCACTTGCGTCGCGCGCGGCGGGCCTGGCGTCGCCGGTCGCCGGTGTCACGCCGGCCATCGACGACGAAGCGCTGCTGCTGTCCGAACTGGCCCGCGCACGCGCCCACGGCTTCGGCGCCAAGCTCTGCATCCACCCCAAGCAGGTCGCAGTCGTCCACGCCGCGCTGGCCCCAAGCGCCGAGGACCTGGCCTGGGCGCGGCGCGTGCTGCACGCAGCCGCAGGCAGCGCAGGTGCGGTGCAACTGGACGGCCGCATGGTGGACAAACCCGTCATCGAACGCGCGCGCCGCATCGCGGCCCGTGCTGCATCAAGTCCCTAACGCCCAAAAGACACACCATGGCCTCGACCCTCATCGACTCGCGCATCTTCCAGGGCATCTTCAGCAGCGATGCCATGCGCGCGGTCTGGAGCGACGAGAACCGCACCGCCAAGTACATCGATGTCGAACGTGCGCTGGCCAAAGTGCAGGCCAAGCTGGGCCTGATCCCGCAGGAAGCGGCCGACGAGATCATCAGCCACTGCGCGCTGGACCAGATCGACATGGACCTGTTGCGCCAGCAGACCGAACGCATCGGCTATCCGATCCTGGGTGTGGTGACGCAGATCAACCGGCTCTGCCGCGACAAGCTGGGTGAGTACGTGCATTGGGGTGCCACCACGCAGGACATCACCGACACCGCCACCGTGCTGCAGATTCGCGAAGCGCTGGCGCTCGTCGAAGCCGACCTGAGGACGCTGGCGAATGCGCTGGCCAAACTGGCGGACAAACATCGCCTGACGCCCGTCATCGGCCGCAGCAATTTGCAGCAGGCCATTCCCGTGACCTTGGGCTACAAGATGGCCGGCATCCTGTCCGCCGTGCAGCGCCACCAGGAACGGTTGCAGCAACTGAAGGCCCGCGTGCTGGTGGGCGAATTCGCTGGTGCCGCCGGCACGCTGGCGTCACTGGAAAAAGGCGCGATGGAAACGCAGGCCGGCCTGTGCGCGGAACTGGGCCTGCAGCAGCCCGTCATCGCCTGGCACACCATCCGCGACAACATCGCCGAGTGCGGCACCTTCCTGGGCCTGGTGGGCGGCACGCTCGGAAAGCTCAGCATGGACGTGAAGCTGATGATGCAGACCGAAGTGGCCGAAATCTTCGAGCCCTACCACCACGGCCGCGGCAGCAGCAGCACCATGCCGCA
>JANNGN010000258.1:0-2626 GCA_031403895.1 Rubrivivax sp.
ACCCGGTCCTGGCTGGCGCGGCTGAGCTTGCGCACGCGGCGGCCGAAGTAGATGCTGGGCAGCACCACCACGACCAGGATGCCCAGCACCTGCGTCATGATGAGCGGGTTCGTGACCACCAACGCCAGCAGCGCGCCGATGCCCATCACCACATTGCGCAGGCCCATGCTCAGGCTGGAGCCGACCACGGTCTGCACGAGCGTGGTGTCGGTGGTCAGGCGGCTGAGCACTTCGCCGGTCTTGGTGCTTTCGAAGAATTCGGGGCTTTGGCGCAGCACATGCGCATAGACGGCGTTGCGCAGGTCGGCCGTGATGCGTTCGCCGAGCCAGCTCACCATGTAGAAACGCGCCGCCGAAAAGACGCCGAGCGCGGCGGCCACGCCAAACAGCGCCAGGAAGTGTTCGCGCAGCGCCATCACGCGCGCGCCGGGGTCGGTGGCGACCAGGCCCTGGTCGATCAGGATCTTCAGCGCCAGCGGGAACATCAAGGTGCTGAGCGCCGCCAGCACCAGGAACAGTGCGGCCAGCGCCACCCGGGCGCGGTAAGGGCGTATGAAGGGCAGCAGCCCGGACAGTGATCGGGGCGTGGCCGCAGCCGCGCGTTGGGTGTCTTCTTGGGTCATGGCGGGAAGTCTATGCGGCGCACTGAAACTGCCTGCTGCAGGCACAGCCGTGCAGCCGCCGGCCGGACCCCCCGCGACTGAATGGTGATTCAGTTTGTCCCGGTTGTGGTCGAATACAGCTTGACCCCCTCAACGTGCCATGAACAGCGCCTCACCCCACACGACGCCACTGCCGTTTCCTGAGGCTGCCCGCGCGATTGGCCTGGTTGCACGTCTGCCATTGCCGTGGGCGGCAGCCGCGCTGATGGCGCTGGCGTCCTTGCTGGCTGCTGCACTCAGTTTCGGCCTCACGGTTTGGCTCGGACCCTCGGTGTGGGTTGCTGCGGGGTCAGCGGCGCTGGCGGTGGCCGCAGTGGCCTTGCCGGCCGCTGCGCTGTTGCACCGCTATTCGCGGGGCTCGGCCAGTGGCACGCGCGATCTGGGTGGCATCCACACCCCCATCGGCACCACCAAGACCTTGTTCCTGGTCTGGCCGGCCGCGAATGGGCCCGCTCGCGCCGCTACGGCACGGGTGCTGCGCTGCTGCTGGTGGACGTGGACCGCTACGCCCGCCTGGTTGAATCGCGCGGCGGCGCCGCCACCGACGCCGTGCTGGCCGAGTTGCTGCGCCAGACTTCGCCCACGCTGCGCGGCGCCGACCTGGTGACGCGCTTTTCCGATGCCCAGATGGCGGTCTTCCTGGCCCAGGCCGACGCCACCGGTGCGCTTGACGTGGCCGAGCGCATCCGCGAGCGCAGCGAGCAGATGGAAGTGCCCTTCCACCACGAATCCAGCCCGCGCCGCCTGCGCATCACCGTCAGCGTGGGCGTGGCGCAGTTGCGGCCCGCGCACCTGAACCTGCAGGCGCTGATTGAAGACGCGCAAGACGCCGTGCTGGCCGCGCGCCAGGCGGGTGGCAACTGCGTGCGTGCCGCGCCGGTAGATTTGAACGGGCTGCGCTCTTCCAGCTCCTGGCTGGATGACCACCGCGCGCGGCCGAAGTAGGCAGGCCTGCCGGCCTTTCAGAAGCAGGCAGGCCTGCCGGACTTTCAGAAGCAGGCAGGCCTGCCGGACTTTCAGTTCAGCCCGTCAATTCAACCGCAGGGGCGCGGCATAGCCCGTCATCTCCAGGTAACCGAGGCCGACACGCCGGCCCCGCGCATCGAGCAGTTCGCTCAAGCCTTCCCAGTAGATCGTGCCGGTGCTGGCGCGGCTGTCCAGTTCCTGCGCGTCCAGCAACGCACGCACCTGATGCTTGCCAGCGGGTGTCTCGACCTGCCACTGCACCGGGTACGCCGCAGCGCTGCCCGGGCTTTGCCATCTGCGGCCTGGCGTGAAGCGCACTTGCTCGGGCGTGAAGGTCCGCACCGCGCCGCCCGCCGCGCGAAAGCTGCCACCCGCCCACAGCGCGCTGCCGTCGCGGCGCCGCAGCACAAAGGCGGTGAGCGCGCTGCCGTCAAAAAGGTTGATACCGATCCAGTCCCAGCCCACGGCTTGTGGGTGCAGCAGGATGTCGCTCCATTCGTGGTCGAGCCAGGCGCGGCCGCGGCTGCCGTCTGCGGATGTGGCCAGCAATTGCGGTTCGCTGACGTAGTGGCTGGCCTGGGCCTCTTCGGGGCCTTTGCGAGAAAAACCGCCGTCGCCTTGCAGCAGCAGGGGCTGGGTGCGCGTGAGTGTGAGGTCGAGTGCAAAACCGCGCGCGGGCACGCGGGCGCGCCAGGCCAGGCCGTCATGGCGCAATGACCAGGGGCCGATCTGCACGGCACCGTCGCCCAGCGCGGCATGCCCCAGGGCCGACGCGCCAGCGCCCGACCAGCGCGTGATGCGCTGGTCGTGCAGGTGCGTGCCGGTCAGGCCCGACTGCGGGCCCGACTGCGGGCCCAACCGCGTCAGCGCTGCGTGCGCAAACAGCAGATGGCGCGCTGCGAAGCGGCTGCGGTTGTTCTGCGCCAGGCCCGTGCGGCTGCGGAAGAAGGTGAGCTGGAAGCCGGCCGTGGGCGTGGCTTCGGTGCCCAGCCAGCCAG
>JANNGN010000259.1:0-1949 GCA_031403895.1 Rubrivivax sp.
GCCGACTACCAGGCTTGGCGCGACCCCTCGCTGAGTCCACCCGCGCTGGTGGTGCAAGTGGGCAAGACACAACTGCGCTATCACTTGTCGTGCATTGACGATCTGCACGCGATGCTCAAGGCCCATGCCGACTGGATGCTGCTCGGCAGCGCCGATGAGCAGAAGGCTGCCGCCGAGGGCACCGTCGAGGCCTGGGGGCGCGCGATCAGCAACCCGGTTGGGGGCTGGTACGGCATCAAGAAAGGATTGCGCGGTCGCTTCGGCATGTATGTGCCGCCGGTGCTGGAAGCGCTGGGCCTTGCCGTGATCGAGCACAACCCCAAGAACAATCGCATGCGTGCGAAATAGCTGAAGTGGACCGGGTTGGACGAAATGGAATGGCGGGGATGGCGGGGCCAGCGAAAGGGCTGCTGACGATGATGGCGTTGAAGCAATCCTGCACGATGGCCTGTGGCAACAGGGGCTGGCTTTACAGCACTGGCTGCACCGGGTGCGTCAGCTGCATTCCCGCGCGGGAGCCGCTGCACCTCGTGCTCAGCGACGCCCCGGTCCATGGCCGCACGCGCCCGCCGGCGCCGGGCGACAGGATTTGACGCTGAGCGTTCAGCCACTGAACCACCGCCAGCACGCGGTCGCCGGGCAGGTCCACGCCGTCATGCAACTGGCCTACGCGCAAGAGGCCGCACTGTTGCAGGTGCAGCACTTCGCACCGCTGCAGACGACGGTTGAGCAGCTGCAGCGCAGCGCGGATTTCCATCTCGGTGCCTGGCGGGGCGATGCGTTGCTGGGCGTGCTCAGCGTCGGACCGGACGAAGAGCGCGACCAGCTCTGCATCGGCATGCTGGTGGTGCATCCGGCGGCGCAGCGCCAGGGTGTGGCGCGGGCCTTGATGCAGGACGCGCTGCAACGGGGCGCTGGCATGGTCTTCACGGTAACCACGGGCGCGGCCAATGCACCTGCGCTGGCGCTGTACCGCGAGCTGGGATTCGTGGCTTACCGCCGTGGCGTGATGGGCGCGGAGCAACTGGCGCTGGTCAAGTTGCGCCGTCCGGTCAACGGTGGTGGGCCCATGCACACAGAAGCCGGCTGAGTTCGGCGGCAGCCCGCATGCACCGCGATGTCCATGCGGCTGCAAGAGTGGCGGGGTGCTCCTGCGGCTGCCTGCGGATGACCCCGGCGGCGGTTACGCTGCGACTGGGTTGCGACTACGCTGCCACCGCGCGCTCAAGGCGCTGCCGCAAGCCGGCCAGGATCTCATAGCTGCGCAGCCGCGCGCTGTGCGCATGCACCGCGCCGGCCACGATCAACTCGTCGGCACCGGTGGCGCCGATGATCTGCGACAACTGCCGCGTCACTGTCTGTGGCCCGCCGACGGCAGATGCAGCCAGCATCTGCTGCACGCCCGCCCGTTCGGCAGCGCTCCACAGGCCGTCCATGCTCTGCACCGGCTTTGGCAGCGGCCCGCGCTGGCCGCGCCGCATGCCCAGGAAGCGCTGCTGGATTGACGTGAAGTGGTAGGCCGCTTCTTCGTCGCTGTCGGCCGCCACCACCGTCACCGCCACCATCGCGTGCGGGCGCGGCCAGCGTGTGCTGGGCTGGTAGGTGGCGCGGTAGAGCTCCAACGCCTGCAGCAGCAAATCGGGCGCGAAGTGCGAGGCAAATGCGAAGGGCAGGCCCAGGTGCGCCGCCAGTTGCGCGCTGTACAGGCTGCTGCCCAACAGCCAGATCGGCACCTGCGTGCCCATGCCCGGAATGGCGCGCACAAGCTGGCCCGGCTCTGCATCGTCGAGGTAGGCTTGCAGCTCCATCACGTCCTGCGGAAAGCGGTCTTCGTTCGACCCGGCGAGGCTGCGGCGCAAGGCGCGCATGGTCGGCTGGTCAGTGCCCGGCGCGCGGCCCAGGCCGAGGTCGATGCGGCCCGGGAACAGCGTGGCCAGGGTGCCGAACTG
>JANNGN010000260.1:0-5319 GCA_031403895.1 Rubrivivax sp.
CTTCGGGCCTGGTGCTGTTGGACCGCGTGCCGCAGGGGCACAAGGTGGCGCTGGCTGACATCACGGCCGCCGCACCGGTGCTGCGCTACGGCGTCGCCATCGGCCATGCGCTGCAGGACATCCCTGCCGGCAGTTGGGTACACGAACGCCTGCTGAAGATGCCCGATGCGCGCAGTCTTGAAGACCTGCCCATCGCCACCATCAAACCCGAGCCGCAGCCGCCGCTTGCGGGCTACACCTTCGAGGGCTACCGCAACGCCGACGGCTCGGTCGGCACGCGCAACATCCTGGCCATCACGCAGACGGTGCAGTGCGTGGCAGCAGTCACTGACTTTGCCGTGCAGCGCATCAAGGCCGAACTGCTGCCGAGGTTCCCGAACGTTGACGCCGTGGTGGCGCTGGAACACGGCTACGGCTGCGGCGTCGCCATCGATGCACCCGACGCGGCGGTGCCGATCCGCACGCTGCGCAACATCAGCCTGAACCCTAACTTCGGTGGTGAGGTGATGGTGGTGAGCCTGGGCTGCGAGAAGCTGCAGCCCGACAGGCTGCTGCCGCCTGGCTCCTTCGCCATCATCGACGAACGCCAGCCCGAACCGGCGGTGCTGGATGTGGTGCGGCTGCAGGACGACGGGCACGTCGGTTTCATGTCGATGGTGGACTCCATCGTGCGGCAGGCTGAGGTCCATCTGCAACGCCTGAACGCACGCCGGCGCGAAACGGTGCCGGCCAGCGAACTGGTGGTGGGTGTGCAATGTGGTGGCAGTGACGCGTTTTCGGGCGTCACCGCCAATCCGGCGGTCGGCTTCTGCACCGACCTGCTGGTGCGCGCTGGCGCCAGCGTGATGTTCGCCGAGACCACCGAAGTGCGTGACGGCATCGACCAGCTCACCGCGCGCGCCAGCACGCCCGAAGTGGCAGCCGCGATGATCCGCGAGATGGCCTGGTATGACGCCTACCTGCAACGCGGCGGCGCCGACCGCAGCGCCAACACGACGCCGGGCAACAAGGCGGGCGGGCTGTCGAACATCGTCGAGAAGGCGATGGGGTCGATCGTCAAGTCGGGCAGCGCGCCGATCTCGGGCGTGCTGGCACCGGGTGAGAAGCTGCGGACGAAGGGACTCATCTACGCCGCCACGCCCGCCAGCGACTTCATCTGCGGCACGCTGCAACTGGCCGCCGGCATGAACCTGCACGTCTTTACCACCGGCCGCGGCACGCCTTACGGCCTGGCGGCGGTGCCGGTGATCAAGGTCGCCACCCGCACCGACCTGGCGTGGCGCTGGCACGACCTGATGGACGTGAATGCCGGCACCATCACCGACGGCACGGCGAGCATCGAAGACGTGGGCTGGGAACTCTTCCGCCTGATGCTGGACGTGGCCAGCGGGCGCAAGCAGACCTGGGCCGAACACTGGAAGCTGCACAACGCGCTGGTGCTGTTCAACCCGGCGCCGGTGACTTGAGCGGACACCACACAAAGGCTGCCGGCGCGACGTGATGCAGGCTGCTGAACGCCCCCGACAAATCCGCTGAACGCTGGCCCTTCGCCGCGCGCGCACACTGCGCAGATGAACACAAACCACACCCCGCTGGCGACCGCTGGCCGCCTGCCCACCTACTTCATCTCGCACGGCGGTGGCCCTTGGCCGTGGATGCAGGAGATGCGGGCGCCGATGGCCGCGCTAACGGCGTCGCTGCAGGGCATCACGCGCGAAATCGGGCGTGTGCCGAAGGCGGTGCTGTCAGTGTCGGGGCACTGGGAGGCGCCGCACTTCACGGCCATGGCGTCGCCGCGGCCGTCGATGCTGTACGACTATTCCGGCTTCCCGGCGCACACCTACAGCATCCAGTACCCGGCGCCCGGCGCACCGGCGCTGGCCGACCGCATCGCCGCGCTGCTGCAGTCGGCTGGCATCGACGCCGCGCTCGATGCCGAGCGCGGCTACGACCACGGCGCCTACGCGCCGCTGCAGATCATGTACCCCGAAGCCCAGGTGCCCGTGCTCCAGCTGTCGCTGAAGCTGCCCTTCGACGCCGCCGAACACCTGGCTGTCGGCCGTGCGCTGCGGCCGCTGCGCGACGAAGGGGTGTTGATCCTGGGCAGCGGCCTGAGCTTTCACAACCTGCGCATGCGCGGTCCGTCTGCGCTGGCGCCGTCAAAGGCTTTCGACGACTGGTTGCGCCAGACTCTGGAAGAGCAACTGCCGGCAGCGCGCAGTGAACGGCTGGTGGCGTGGGAGCAGGCCCCTGCGGCGCGCATCGCGCACCCGCGTGAAGACCACCTGCTGCCGCTGATGGTGGCGCTGGGCGCGGCCGAAGACGAAGCCGCCGCCACGGTCTATCACGAGACCAGTCCCATGATGAACTGGACGATGTCGAGTTGGCGCTTTGGCGCGCTGCCGGTGGCGGCTTGAGGCTGCCTGAATTTGCCTGAAATTCAACGCTGGCGGCGGTAGGTGACGAAGTCGAAGGGCAGGCTGCCAGACGTGGTTGCGGTGGTGCGCGAGACTTCGTCGAAGTGGCCGCGATCCCAGTGCGGGAAGTGCGTGTCGCCTTCAAGGTCGGCGTCGATCTCGGTGAGCATCAACGTGTCGGCCCGAGGCAATGCCAGGGCGTAAAGCTCAGCGCCGCCGATCACGAAGACACGCGGCGCGCCGTGCAATTGCGCCAGCGCGGCGTCCAGACTCGTGGCCGCTTCAGCGCCTTCAAGGCTGAGCGCGGCATTGCGGCTGACGACCACGTTGCGCCGCCCCGGCAGTGGCCTGAAGCGCGGTGGCAACGAGTCCCAGGTCTTGCGGCCCATCACCACCGGGCAGCCCATCGTGACTTGCCGAAAGTGGCGCTGGTCGGCAGCGTCCTGGAACAGCAAGCCGTTGCCCTTGCCGATGGCGCCGTTGCGCGCCACGGCGGCGATGAGGATGAGTTCGGACGGTAGCGAGGTCATGGGCGCGCATTGTCGGCCTGTCCCATCACGGCGCCGAGAAGCGCACGATGCCATTGCGCGTCAGCACCAGCAGCGCGCCGTCGGCGGCGGCCAATACCTCCACCGGGCTGCCGCTGACGCTGCCGAAGGCGTAGGCGACGTTGCCATTGGCCATGTCCAGCGCGCCGATGAAGCGGCTCACGCAGTCGGCAAAGAAGTAGCTGCCGCGCCACGGTGCGCCCAACGCGCCGCCGGCCGGGTAGAAGCTGCCGCCCGCAATCGCGAAGCCGATGATGAAGAAGCCGCCCGGCCCCGACCCGGCCGGCATGGCTGCGCTGTGTTTGTAGCTGAAGAGCGGGCCGCTGCGGCCAGCCGTGACGTTGTCGGGGCCTTCAGACGCCGGCCAGCCGTAGTCGGCACCGGGTGTGCCGAGGTTGATTTCTTCCCAGGTGTTCTGGCCGACATCGTTGATGTGGATGCGCCCCGTGCCCGGCTGCACAGCGAAGGTGAAGGGGTTGCGCAGGCCACGCGCCCAGATGGCGCGTGCAAGGCCGGTCTGCGTCGAGAAATGTGGGTTGTCTGCGGGAATGCTGCCGTCGTCATTGAAGCGCAGCAGCTTGCCGAAGGGGCTGCTCAAGTCGGGCGCCAGGTTCGGCTGCGCGTTGTCGCCCACGCCGACGTAGAGCTTGCCGTCGGCGCCAAAGTGCAGCGCGCCGCCGTTGTGGTTGGTGGCGCTGGACAGGGCCGGCAGATTGACGAGCGGCAGCTCGCTGCCGGCCTGTGCCACGTCACCATTGGACGTATTGGCGGTGAAGCGGCTGATGCGGTTATGAGTGCCGTTTTCGGTGGTGGTGTAGTGCAGGACCACGTAGCCGTTGGCCGCGAAGTCTGGATGGAACGCGACCCCGAGCAGGCCGCGTTCGCCCGACGCGTCCACCGTCAGAGACAGGAAGGGCGTCGCCAGCAGCGCGCCGTTTTTCACCACCCGGAGTGCGCCGCCTTGCTGGGTGATGAAGAGGCGGCCGTCGGGTGCTTGCGCAAAGGCCGTTGCCGAGCTCAGGCCGGGGACCCAGTTCTCGTTGCGCGTGATGCCAGCGGGTTGCGTGCGTGTGCCACCAAACTGAACCGTCAGCTCAGCCCACGGCGACTGGTTGCCCGCCGCGTCGGCGGCGCGGGCGCGCAGCACATGCTGGCCGGATGCGTGGGCGCTGGTGTCCACATTCACGCTGTAGGGCGGCGCCGTGAGCGCGGCGCCCAGCGCCACGCCATCGAGCTGGAATTCGACGTTCGTGACTGCCACGTTGTCGGTGGCGGATGCCGTGACCGCCACCGTGCCCGCCAACGCCGAGGCAAAGGCAGCCGGCGCCGTGAGGTTGAGCGTGGGCGGCTGCGTGTCGGCCGCGGGCGTCGTGACAGTCACCACCAACGCCGCGCTGGTGGTGCTGGCGCCACCGTCGTCGGTGGCGCGTGCGCTCAGGCTCTGGCTGCCGCCAGTGGTGGGCGTCCAGGCTCAGGAGAAAGGCGCCACGCGGTCGGTGCCGAGCAGCGTGCTGCCATCGTAGAAATCGACGCTGGCGATGCTGCCGTCGCTGTCGGCAGCGGTGGCCGCCAGAATGACCGCAACGCCGGAACTGGCCGTGGCGGGCGCGGCCAGGCTGACGCTGGGCGGCTGGTTGGCAGGTGGTTCGTTGTTGCCACCGCCGCAGCCGCACAGCAGCGCGGCCAGCGCCATCCACACGATTCCGCAACAGCCGCAAGCGCGCATCTCGCATTCCTTCTGCGCGCATTCTGCTGCGGCGCCCTGGAGTGCCTGTGACCAGGTGTTGGCGCGCCGCCTACACCGCCACCGGCGCCTTGATGGCCGGGTGCGGGTCGTAGCCCTGGACTTCGAAGTCCTCGAAGTCGTAATCGAAGATCGTCGCCGGCTGGCGCTTGATCACCAGCGTGGGGTAGGGCCGCGGCTCGCGCGACAACTGCAGCGCCACCTGCTCGGCGTGGTTGCTGTAGAGGTGGCAGTCGCCACCGGTCCAGATGAAGTCGCCAAGTTGCAGCCCGCACTGCTGCGCCACCATGTGCGTCAAGAGCGCATAGCTGGCGATGTTGAAAGGCACGCCGAGGAAGATGTCGGCGCTGCGCTGGTAGAGCTGGCACGACAGCCTGCCGCGAGCCGAAGGCGAATCACCGGGCGCGACGTAGAACTGGAAGAACGCGTGGCACGGCATCAACGCCATCTGCGGCAGCGCGGCCACGTTCCAGGCGCTGACGATCAGGCGGCGGCTGTCGGGGTTGGCCTGGATCTGCTGCACGACTTGCGCGATCTGGTCGATGTGGCCGCCGTCGGGCGTGGGCCAGCTGCGCCACTGCACGCCGTACACGGGGCCCAGGTCGCCGTC
>JANNGN010000261.1:0-13588 GCA_031403895.1 Rubrivivax sp.
AGCGCGCAGATTGCCAACGTGCGGCTGGAACAGCGCGGCCGCGGCGCGCAGGCCGAAGCGCAGGCCGTCGGCTGGCTGTCGCGCATCTTCCTCAACCTGATGCCGATCTAGAACTCACCACACCGCTGCATGAACATCGAACCCGAAAAACTCGTGCGCTGGACCGTGATGCTGGCCTTCGTGGCCGCCAGCAGCGCGCTGTGGTGGCCGGTGCCAGGCCATGCGGCCGTGCGCATCAAGGAAGTGGCTGCCGTGCAAGGTGTGCGCAGCAACCAGTTGCTGGGCTATGGCCTGGTGGTGGGGCTGGACGGCACCGGCGACCAGGCGACGCAGACGCCCTTCACCACACAAAGTCTGAACGCGCTCTTGCAGCAGATGGGCGTGACCTTGCCGGCCGGCGTGACCATGCAGCCGAAGAACGTGGCCGCGGTGCTGGTGACGGCACAGCTGCCTGCATTCGCGCAGCCGGGGCAGAACATCGACGTCAACGTCTCGTCGCTGGGCAACTCGAAAAGCCTGCGCGGCGGCACGCTGATCGCCACGCCGCTCAAAGGTGCTGACGGCCAGATCTACGCGCTCGCACAAGGCAACCTGATCGTCGGTGGCGCGGGTGCTTCGGCGGGGGGCTCGAAGGTGCAAATCAACCACCTCGCCGCCGGCCGCATTCCGGACGGCGCGAGTGTCGAACGCAGCGTGCCAACGCCGCTGCTGGACGGTGAATCTCTGCAGCTGGGTGTCAGCGCCAACGACTACACCACGGCCATCGCCGTGGCCGACGCCATCAACACCGCCAAGGGCGCGGGCACCGCATCTGCACTCGACGGTCGCAGCGTGCGCGTGCGCATGCCGCCAGCGGCGCAGGAGCGCATGGCCTTCCTGGCCGAGATCGAGAACCTGCCGCTCAAGCTGGCCAAGCCGGCGGCGCGCGTGGTGCTGAACGCCCGCACCGGATCGATCATCCTGAACGACGCCGTCACGCTCAGTGCCTGCTCGGTGGCGCACGGCAACCTGTCGGTGACCATCAGCAGCACGCCGGTGGTCAGCCAGCCTAACCCGCTGGCGCAGGGGCAGACGGTGCAGGCCGAGCGCAACGACATCGCCATTTCGCAGCAGGGCGGGGCGCTCATCACTTTGCCGGCGGGTGTGAACCTGGCCGATGTGGTGAAGGCGCTGAACGCGCTGGGCGCGACGCCGATGGACCTGCTGGCGATCCTGCAGGCGATGAAAAGCGCGGGCGCTTTGCACGCGGAAATAGAGGTGATCTGATGGCTGCCATTCCGCAGTTGCCGCAGAGCGGCCTGGCCTATGACAGCAAGTCGCTCGACGGGCTGCGCGCGCGCGCCACCGGCGACCCCAAAGCCGCCGTCAAGGAAGCCGCCAAGCAGTTCGAGACGCTCTTCATGAACGAGCTGATGAAGAGCATGCGCAGCACGACGATGCAGACCGGCATGCTGGAAAACGCCGGCTCCGGCATGGGCACCGAGATGCTCGACACGCAGTTCGCCAGCCAGATGTCGGGCCGGCCCGGCGGCTTGTCGGAAGCGATCATGAAACAGCTGGAACGCCAGATGGGACTGAGCCCGGGGCCGATCCCGGTTACCGGGTCAGCCAACAACGTGGCCAACAGCGCAGCGGCGACCCTGTCGGCCACGCCGCAGCCGGTGCGCATTCCGCAGGCCGGTGCCCTCGGCTTCGTGCAGCAGCACACCAGTGCAGCGCAGACGGCCGAAGCCGCCACCGGCATCCCGGCCTCTTTCATGGTGTCGCAGGCGGCGCTGGAAACGGGCTGGGGCCGCAAGGAGATACGCCACGCTGACGGGCAGCCTGCCTACAACCTCTTCGGCATCAAGGCCGGTGGCAGCTGGAAGGGCCCGACGGCCGAGGTCACGACCACCGAATACATCAACGGCAAGGCGCAGAAGGTGGTGGCCAGGTTCCGCGCTTATGGCAGTTATGCCGAGTCCTTCACCGACTACGCCAGGCTGATGAAAGACAGCCCGCGCTACCAGGCCGCGGTGGGTGGCGCCAGCGGCGACAGGAACGGCATCACAGTCGCCCAGGCAGACCGCGCAACTGCGTTTGCACAAGGCCTGCAAAAGGCCGGCTACGCCACCGACCCGGCCTATGCCGACAAGCTCACGCGAGTCATCAACACCACGCTGCGCCTGCAGCGTTCACTGGCTTAAAGGAGCGGCTGAATGGGCGCTTCGCCACTGATGTCGCTGGGCATCAAGGCCATGGCGGCCAGTTACGCAGCCCTGCAGACCACCGGCAACAACATCGCCAACGCCAACGTGAAGGGCTATTCGCGGCAGCAGGCCGAGCTGGCCACGTCGCAGGGCCAGTTCACTGGCGCCGGCTTCTTCGGCCGTGGCGTGGATGTGGTGTCGGTGACGCGCTCGCACAATCAATTCCTGACGCGTGAAGCCGCCAGCGCGCGCTCGCTGTCGGCCATGGACACCTCCAGGCTGTCGCAATTGCGGCGGCTGGAGGCGATCTTCAAGCCTGGCGAAATGGGCCTGGGCAACGCCACCAGCGAGTTTATGAATTCGCTGGTGGACCTTTCGAGCCAGCCCGCTGACAGCGCCACGCGCCAGGTGGCGCTGGCGCGCGCGGGCGACCTGGCCTCGCGTTTTGCAGAAGCCGGCATCGCGCTGGACGATGTGCAGACCGGTGTGCAGTCCGAACTGCGCACAGCCGTGGCCGAAGTCAACGGGCTGGCCAAGTCCATCGCCGAGACCAACCAGCGCATCGCCGCGCTGCGCGGCCTGGGCCAGCCGGCGAATGACCTGCTCGACGAACGTGAGCGCCTTATCTCGCGCCTGTCCACCCATGTGCAGGTGACGCGCATGGAGGCGCAGGACGGCACGATGGCGGTCTTCATCGGTGGCGGCCAGCGCCTGGTGCTGGGCATGGAGGCGGCGTCGCTGCAGGTGCTGCAGGACGATTCGGATTCCTCGCGCGCGGCCATCGGTCTGATCGAAGGCGGGGTCCAGCGCAAGCTGAGCGCGGCCACGCTGGGCGCGTCGCTGGGCGGCCTGCTGCGCTTCCAGAACGTGGATCTGGTGTCGGCGCGCACGCTCATCGGGCGCCTGGCGGCGTCGGTGGGCGGCGCGGTGAATGAACAGCAGATGAAGGGCATCAACCTGCAAACCCCGCTGGGCCAGGTTGCATCGGCTGCGCTGTTCGGCACGGGGCCGGCACTGGCGCAGCCGCACGCTGCCAATGCGCGCAATGCCAGCAACGTGCCGCTGGGCGCGGTCACGCTCACCATCACCGACGCCGCCGCGCTGCAGGCCAGCGAGTACGACCTGCAGGAAACCGCCACCGGCTCGGGCAGCTGGGTGCTGACGCGCCTGAGCGACGGCCAGACCACGGCAGTCAACAGCGGCGATGTCGTCGATGGCATGCAGATCGACTTCACGGCTGCGCCACCCCAGGCTGGCGACCGCTTCCTGCTGCAGCCGGTGACGCGTGCCGCCAACGGCATGGTGCGCCTGCTCGACGACCCGCGCGACCTGGCCGCTGCGTCAGCGCTGATGGCCACCACCGCGCCGGGCAACCTGGGGACAGTCGGCGTCGCCAGCCTGCAGGTGACGGCGGCGCCACTGCCCGTGCCTGGCGCCACCGCACGCCTGAGCTTCACCAGCAACGTGGGCGACTACAGCTGGGAGCTGTTCGACGCCAGCAACACCCTGCTGAACAGCGGCACCGCCACCTGGCAGGCCGGGCAGCCGGTGCCGGCGCCGCCGCTGGACATCAACGGCTTCACGCTGCAATTGAGCGGCGTGCCGCGCAGCGGCGACATCCTCACTGTCGAGCCCACGCCCGTGTCTGCGCTGGCGTCCAACAACGGCAACGCGCTGGCGCTGCTGGCGCTGCGCGACGCCAACATCAGCGGCGGCCGCACGGCCACGGATGCCTGGTCCTTCGCCATGGCCGACATCGGCGTGCGGGTGCAGGGCGGGCAAGCCTCGGCCGATATCTCTGAGTCGGTGTCAGGGCAGACCGAACTGGCGCGCAGTTCGCAGTCGGGTGTCAATCTGGACGAAGAAGCCGCCCGACTGATCCAGTACCAGCAAAGCTACCAGGCTGCGGCCAAGGTGCTGCAGGTGGCGCAGTCGCTGTTTGACACCTTGCTCGATGTGGCCGGGCGCTGACGCGCCACCGCTGGCAAATCTAGAACCCCCGAACCCCCCATGCGCATCACTTCCGCCAACGCTTTTGAGTCCTCGCTGTCCAACCTGCAGCGCCGGCAGCAGGCGCTGTCGCAGTCGCAGGAGCAGCTCACCAGCGGCAAGCGCGTGCTGCGGCCCAGCGACGACCCGGCTGCGGCGGCGGCGGCAGAACGGGCCTTGGCCGCAGCGTCTCGCAGCACGGCCCAGTTGCGCGCGCTGGACAGCAGCCGCAACGCGATGCAGATGTCCGAGTCCGCGCTCGGGGATGCCGGTGAACTGCTGCAGCAGGCGCGCGAGCTGCTGGTCAGCGCGGGCAACGGCAGCCTCGGTGACCCCGACCGCCAGGTCATTGCGACCGCGATGCGTGGCCTGCGCGACGATCTGCTGGCGGTGGCCAACCGCAGTGACGGCGCTGGCCGCTACCTCTTCGGCGGCCAGGGCGCCGACAGCTTGCCGCTGCTCGACAGCCCCGGCGGCGTGGCCTACAACGCGGCCAACGGCCAGTTGCTGGCGGCTGCTGGCGAAGCATCACCGCTGTCGATCGACGGCCAGGCCGCCTGGCTGCTGGCACCCGACCCGGCCAACCCGGGCAGCCTGCTCTCGGTCTTTGACGTGCTGGACCGCGTGGTGGGCGAACTGCTCACGCCCGGGCGCACGTCGGCGCAGACTCAGCAGACCGTCAGCAGCGGCCTGGGCGAGATCGACATCACGGCCAACAACCTCTCGGCCTGGCGCGCCCGCACTGGCGAAACGCTGAACCGCATCGACAGCATCGCGACGCGCCTGAGCCAGACCCGGCTGGACGCGCAGCGCGACCGTTCAGAGGCCGAGGACCTGGACATGTTGCAAGCCATTTCCGACTTCCAGAACCGGCAGACCGGCTACGATGCCGCGCTCAAAGCCTATTCGACGGTGCAGCAGATGTCGTTGCTGCAGTACCTCAGGTGAACCCACGCTGAACCAGCGCCGAGTTGCCGAGCGCCGGCTCAGGCAGCCACCGCGTCAACAGCATCTGCAGCCCGCTTCGCGGTGACCACGCATGCAAGCACATCCCGTACTCGCCCATGTGGCGCTGGGCTATAGCCCGATGATCGACCGCCAGCGCGCGGTGGTGGCCACCCGCCTCACGATCTTCCCGGAACGCCCCGACGCCGCGCCGGACGCGCAGGCCTTGCTGGCGGCATTGCTGGAGGTCTGGCCTGCGCCCGTGCAAGACGACGAGCTCAACCTCACGCTGCGGCCGCTCGACCCCGCTGCGGTGAGCCGGCGCGCGGCCGCAGCACCCGATCGGGCCGGCCCGGCAGCGTCGGCTGGCGCCCACCCGGTGTCGCTGAACATCGCCGGTGAGGCGCTGCTGCGCGCGCTGATGGCCGCCAACCCACCGCCGCACCTGATGATCGAAGTACCGGCCTTCATGGCTACCGAAGCGGCGCATGCCAAGGCTCTGCTGGACCTGCACGAAGCCGGTTCGGTGCTGCTCATCAAGGGCCGGCCGCTGGTGGCGGTGGCGCCCGAGGTGCTGGCCTGCTTCAGCCACAGCATCGTCGAAGCCGGCGACGACCGCCGCACCAGCACGCCGGCGCCAGCCGGTGTGCGGCAGGTCAGCACGGTGCAGTCCGGCGCCCACAGCTCGGCCGATGTCGATCTGGCTTTCCAGCGCGGTGCGGTGGCGGTGCTGGGCTGGCCTTTCGACGACCCGGCGCCCAAGCTCAGCGGTCGCAGCGTGATGCCCACCGACATCCAGGTCGTGATGGAGCTCATCAAGGGCGTGGACCGTGAAGAACCGGTGGCGCGCCTTGA
Source organism: Rubrivivax sp. (assembly GCA_031403895.1). GTDB lineage: Bacteria > Pseudomonadota > Gammaproteobacteria > Burkholderiales > Burkholderiaceae_C > Rubrivivax. The sequence continues at coordinate 5,979 of JANNGN010000261.1, forward strand.
GGCCACGCTGCGCCGCGACCCGACGCTGGCCTTTCGTTTGCTGCGTTACCTCAATTCACCCGCCTTCGGCCTGTCAGCCGAGATCAGCTCCTTCAGCCACGCCATCATGATGCTGGGCTACACGCGGCTCAAGCGCTGGCTCGTGCTGTTGCTGTCGTCGTCATCCAAGAGTCCGATTGCGCGGCCGTTGATGAACGCGGCGCTGCGGCGCGGCCTCTTGATGGAAGAGCTGGCGCGCGGCAACGGCGACGCCGAGATGCGCGGCGAGATGTTCATCTGCGGCGTGTTCTCGCTGCTCGACCGCCTGCTGCAACAACCCTTCAGCGAGCTGCTGCGCAGCGTGCCGGTGCCCGAACGCGTGCAGCAGACGCTGCGCGGCCAGGTTGACGGTGAGGGCGGCCCCTACGAACCCTATCTGGCCCTGGTGCGCGCGATCGAGCAGGAAGCGGTGTTCGACATCCGTGAATGCACCGAAAGGCTGCTGCTCGGCCCGGCTGAAGTCAACCGCGCGGTGCTGACGGCATTGCGCAATGCACGCCAGTTGGACGGATGAGCCGGCTGGACACGGCGGCGGCACCCAGGGGCGCGCCCGAACACGAGCCTGACAGTGCGCCCCAGGACGCGATGCTGCGCGCCGTCTGGGCTTCGGCGATGCCAGCGACGTTGCACGATGCGGCCTTCTGCTTCATCGACGTCAATGACGCTTTTGTCAGCCTGCTGGCACGGCCGCGCGCAACGCTGATCGGCACCGACCCGGTGTTGCTGCAGCCGGCCGAAGACCGCGAGATCAGCCTGTTGCAGCGCCAGTCGCAGCCCGAGCGGCAGGCCCTGCGCCGCCGCTTGCTCGACGGCCACGGCGGCGAGCGCTGGTTCGCACTGACCGAGGTGCGCCTCTCGGCGCCGGGCCAGCCGCTGCGCTGGCTGACGCTGCTGCAGGATGAGACGGCCGAACACGCGGCGCGCGAGCAGGCGCGCCGGGCCGAGGCCGAACTGGCGCAGTGGTTCGAACTCAGCGGCACCGGCATGCTGGTGTACGACAGCGTGGGCCTCATCGTGCGTTCCAACGCTGCCTTCGAAGCACTGGTCGAGCGCGTGCCCGAAGTGCTGGACGAGGCCGCGCCCGAATTGCAGGCCCTGCTGGCCTGGGAGCAGGGTGCCATGCTGCCGCTGCTGCAACCGGGTGTGCGCCTGCAGGAAAGGCAGGCCCTGTTGCCGCTGGCCGACGGCCGCCGTCGGCGCCTGTCGGCGCGCCTGGTGTGCCATGGCGGCCCGGGCGCGCAGCGGCGCGTGATGGCGGTGGTGCAGGACCGCAGTGCCGAGGACGAACGCGACCTGGCCCAGCTAGAGATGGGCATGATGATGGGCACCGCCAGCATTGGCGTGGCCACCTACGACCCGGCGCGCGGCTGGCTCGCGACAACGGCCCCGGCGCGCGGTAGTGGGCAGACTGCGGGGCAGGGCGCAGGCCAGGGCGGTTCTCTGCTCGGCATCGGCCGCGAACTCGTCGAACCCGCATCGCTGCCGGAATTCGAACGCCTGCAGCAGGCGCTGCGGCGCGGCGAGCGCACCGAAGTGCGCTACGCCGTGCGCCACCCTGAACTGGGCGCGCGCTGGCTGCTGACGCGCGTGGAACCGGGTGCGCTGGCGGGCGGCCGCGCGACCACGTCGGTGGTGACGCTGGACGTCACCGAACAGGAAAGTGCGCAGCGCCGCAACGAGCAGCTGCTGCGCGAATTGACGACCATTCTCGAAAGCTCCACCGCCGGCATCGCCTACCTGCGCGGGCCGGTGCTGGTGCGCTGCAACTGGCGCTTCGAACGCATGCTGGGCTTCGAGCCGGGTGCGGCTGCGGGTGCGTCGCTGGAAGAGATCCTGTCGCGCAGCATCGGCCCCATGAACGGCCCCATGAACGGCCCTATTCACGGCGTGCGCGACGCGCTGCTGACGCTGGCGCAAGGCAGCACTTTTGAGGCCGAATTGCCGCTGGTGCGCGCCGAGGGGCCGGCGCGCTGGTATTCGCTGTCGGTGCGGCGTGCGCAGGCGCAGGGCGAACAGACCGAGGCGGTGGCGGTGCTGACCGACATCACGCGGCTGAAGACCCAGCAGGCCGAACTGGAACAGTTGCTGCGCGACCGCGAGCTGATGTTCAGCCTGTCCGAGGTGGGCATCGTCTATCAGCGCGGCGTGCGCATCGAGCGCGCCAACCAGGCGATGGCCGCGCTCACCGGCTGGGCCAGCCCCGAGCTGGCCACGCTGGACGCGGCCGAGCTGTACGAAGACGCGCGCGCCTGTGTCGATTTCGAAGCCGGCATCACGCAGGGCCTGCGCGAACACGGCCGCTTCGGCGGTGAACGTTTGCTGCGGCGGCGCGATGGCCAGTTGCTGTGGGTGCAGGTGGCAGTGCGGCCGGTGGACGCCGACGACGCCGACGCTGGCGTGATCTGCTCCTTCGTCGATATCGACGAGCGCCGCCGCGCGCGCGAGACGCTGGCTTTGCAGGCCGACCGCACGCGCGCGATCCTGAATTCGGTGCTGGTGGGCATCGTCACCGTGTCGGCGCGCGGCATCGAGTGGATGAACCGCTCGGCGCGGCGCATGTTTGCCGGCGAGCTGGCTGACTTTGTGGGTGAACCGATCAGCATCGTCGCCACGCCCGAGCCCGACCACCCCTTGCGCCGGGCCGACTGGCTGCAGCACTTGCAGGAGGGCCGGGCCGAGACCTTCGAATGCCGCATGCGTGGCCGCGACGGGCGTGAATTCTGGGTCGTCGGCAACGCCGTGCTGACCGGGCCGAGCAGCACTGATGCCGGCCGTGAGGTGACCTTTGCGCTGCTCGACATCGAGCGCCGCCGCCAGGCCGAGGTCAGCATTGCGCAGGCGCAGGCCTCGTTGCAACGGGTCATCGAAACGGCGCCGCTGGCGATTGCACTGTTTGACACTGCCACGCTGCGCATTCAGCAGGCCAACCAGACCGCAGGCGACTTCTTCGGCCGCCCGCTGCTGCAGCTGATGGGCGCCACACCCGAAGTCGCGTGCGCGCCGGCGCTGGCCGCCGCGCTGCGCGAGTGGCTCTTCAGCGTGGCAGCGGGTGGTGAGCGCCGCCAGTACGAGTGGCGTGAATCTCTTGAAGCGGCCGAAGGCGTGGCGGCCGAGCACGCGCGCGTCTGGGACTGCCGCCTGGCGCCGCTGGACGAAGGCGCTGGCGTGGCGACCCAGCTGCTGCTGGTGGCCACCGACGTGACCGAGCAGCGCGCCGCCGAAGTCGCACGTTTGCAAGCCGCCATAACGCAGCGCGAAGTGCTGGTGCGCGAAGTACACCATCGCATCAAAAATAACTTGCAAGGTGTGGCGGGCCTGCTGCAGCAGACGGCGGTGCGCCACCCTGAAGTGTCAGCGGTGCTGGCCGATGCTGTGAGCCAGGTGCAGGCCATCGCGCAGGTTTACGGCCTGCAGGTGGGCGCCAGCGGGCCGCTGGCGGCGGCGGGTTTGCTGCGCGCCATTGCGCAGTCGGTGCAGCGCACTTTCGGCCGCGTCATCAGCGTGCAGGTGCAAGGCGATGTGCAGCACGTGCTGCCCGAGGCTGAGGCCATTCCGGTGGCGCTGACGCTCAACGAGCTGATGACCAACGCCATCAAGCACGGCGACGGCGGTGAACTGCGCTGCGAACTGTCGGCGCAGGGCGACGAGCTTTGTTTCCGCATCAGGGGCACGGGCACGCTGCCGGCGGGTTTCGACCTGTCGCAGGTGCGCGGCGGCGTCGCCGGCCTGGGCCTTGTGCGCGCGCTGCTGCCGCGGCGCAGCGCCACGCTGTCGCTGCGCCAGCAGGGCCCCGAGGTGGTGGCGCAGGTTGACCTGCGGCCGCCCTCGGTGCGTGCGCCGCAGGCAGGCGATCAGCCACAATCCGCGCCATGAGCAGAGCGGTACTTCAGTGAGCGCAGCGGCAGCGGTGGGCAAGGGCCGCATCCTCGTCGTTGACGACGACCGCCTGGTGCTGGCCACCGTGGCACACGGCCTGGCGCAGGCGGGGTTCGAGGTCATTGACGCCGACAACGGCGACGACGCCATCCTGCTGGCGCGTGAGCACCGGCCCGAGCTGGCGCTGCTGGACATCCGCATGGAAGGCAAGAGCGGCTTCGACGTGGCCGCCACGTTGCGCGACGTGTACGGCATCCCCTTCATGTTTCTGTCGGCCTTTGCCGATGAAGCCACGCTTGCCACCGTGAAGTCGCTCGGTGCGCTGGCCTACCTGGTCAAGCCGCTGGACGTGGGCCAGATCGTGCCGGCGGTGGAGGCCGCCTTTGCGCGCCTGCGCGGCACGCCAGCGGTTGCTGATTCAGCAGTTGCGGCTGAACGTGATGAGGCGCCGGTCGCACCCGGCTTCGCACCCGCGCCTACCCCCGCCCCCGCCCCGATCGCGCCTGCCGCCAACCTGCTGGCCGACCCGGTGCCGCTGGCCGTGGGCGTGTTGATGCACCGCTTTTCGCTGTCGCGCGAAGAGGCCTTCAAGCGCCTTCAGCGCCTGGCCAACGAGCAACAGCACTCGCTCGCGGCGCAGGCCGATCGGCTGTTGTCCGCCGTCGAAGAGTTGGCGCGCAGCGGCTGAAAGTGCCTGGCGTTTCAGTCCGGCAGCGTGAAGTAGAACGCTGCACCGCGGCCGGGTTCGCCTTCGGCCCAGATTTCGCCACCGTGACGCTGCACGATGCGCCGCACCGAAGCCAGGCCCACGCCATGGCCTGGGAAGTCGTTGGCGCTGTGCAGGCGCTGGAACAAGCCGAACAGCCGGTCGGCCGAACGCATGTCGAAGCCCGCGCCGTTGTCGCGCACCACCAGCGCCGTCGCGCCGCCATGCGACACCGTGCGCAACGAGATCTGCGGCTGCGAACAGCGGCCGGTGTACTTCCAGGCGTTGCCCAGCAGGTTCTCCAGCACCAGGCGCAGCAGCGTCGGGTCGCCCCATGCTGCGAGGCCGGATTCAATATCGACATCGACCGTGCGCTCGGGCGCGGCACGGCGCAGGTCGTCCACCACATAGCCGGCCAGTTGCGACAGGTTCACGCGCTGGCGCGCCAGCGGCTGCTGCGACAGGCGTGCCAGCGAGAGCAGCGCGTCGATCATCAGGTTCATGCGCGCGGCGGCGCCGAGCACGCGGTCGAGGTGGTCGTTGCCGACGCGGTCGAGGTGGCGGCCGTAGTCTTCCTTGACGATGCGGGTGAAGCCTTCGACGACGCGGATGGGCGCGCGCAGGTCGTGCGACAACGTGAAGCTGTAGCTGTCGCTCTCGCGCGCCTGGGCCTGCGCAGCGGCGTTTTCTTCAACCGCCCTGGACAGCAGCAGCGCCAGCGCGCCGCCTGGCAGTGGCCCCACCGGCGCCAGGCGCCAGCCTTGCACTTCATGCTGAGCCTGCGCAGTGTCGAAAGCATGCACGCCCGACGCAACAGCCGCAGGCAAATGGGCCAGCGCATCAACGAGCGCGCTGCCCACGGCGACGTGGGGCCACAGCACCTGCGCTGCCGGGTTGAGTTGCAGCACCTGCCAGAGCGATGCGGTGCGCAAGGCCAGCAGTGTCGGCGCGGCGTTGGCGGCCAGCAGCGGCATCAGCGCGCAGGCCGCGAGTTGCTGTGCGTCGTCGGCGTCGGTCGGTGTTGCGCTGCCCACGAAGCCGGCAAAGCGCCCCTCGTCGTCAACCCGCGGCAAGCCACGAAGCGTCCACCCCCGGCTGCCATCGACCGCCACGCGGCCGAGCACGCGCGCGCCATCAAAGGGCTGGCCGGACTGCAGGCGCAGCAGCAGTTCGGCGTCGGGTGCGGCGGCGTCGAACAACGCGCAGGCCGTCGCCGCCGGCTGGCCCGGTGCGTGCCAGGCGATGAGTTGGTGGTGGTGATCGGTCTGCCAACGGTAGCCGCCACGCAGCCCTTCAGCGTGGCGCAACGCTTCACGCGCGGCGCGCAATTCGGCCTGGCTGTGCTGACGCGTACGCACGCAGCCCAGCAGGTAGGCCAGTGCGGCGCTGAACGCCAATGCCAGCACCAGCGCTGCCAGCAGCCAGCCACCCGTTTTGCCCGGGTCCTGTGCGGTGCAGCCCGCGAACGTGGACGCCAGTGCGAGCGGCATCGACGCTGAAGCGAGCCGGCCGCGCATGCGGCGCATCGTGGCGGCGAACCCGGGCACATCGAAGGATTCGTGCGGCCGGGCCGGGCAGGGAATGGGCATGCCAGGAATTGTACGGACCGTGTCGCACCACGTCGGGCGTGGCCGCCTCAAGTTCAAGCGCAGCGCGCCGAAACCGAAGAGTCGCGTGCAACTGCAAGGCGGCAGCAAACGGCGGCCTCACCGCCATCACAAGAGGGTTTGATGAGAGAAGCCAGGACCCAGGCGGCCAGCCGTGTACGGACCGGCTGCCGCCGGTTGTTATCCTCCGGCACACCACGCCGCAGCGGCTGTGCCAGCACGCTGTTGCAGTCCGCCTGACGCCCCTGCCCATCTGCGCTGCCATGCACAACGAGCCCACCCCGCCGCCGAAGGACATCGCCGCCGTTGCTGCGACTAGACTGGACGAGCAGGCGTTGGGCCGGCTGCGTGAGCTTGACCCGGACGGGCGCCATGGTGTGTTGATGCGCGTGCTGGCCGCCTTCGAGACCTCGCTCGCCCGCATGCTGACGCAACTGCGGGCCGAGCACACGGCCGGGCATGCCGCAGTGGTGGTTGACGTGGCCCACATGCTCAAGTCTTCATCGGCCAGCGTGGGTGCGCTGGCGCTGGCCAGGGCCTGCGCCGAGATCGAGCTCAAGTTGCGCCAGGGCGATGAGTCCGCATTGCACAGCGACATATCGAGACTTATCTCCGAAGGTCAGTCTGCGCAACAAGCTGTTGCAGCTATCCTGCGCCCGTGAGCACTGTGTTGCCGATGACGCCTACGCATCCTTTCGCCGACGACAGCCTGCCGGCCCAGCCCAAGGTGCTGCTGGTCGATGACGACGAGGTCAACCTGCTGCTCACCGCGCTGGCCCTGCGCGAACGCGGCTTCACGCTGATCGAAGCCGGCAGTGGTGAACAGGCCCTGCAACTGCTTCGCGCGCACACCCCCGACATCATCGTGCTCGATGCCATGATGCCGGGCGGGCTGGACGGCTTCGACACCTGCCGCGCCCTGCGCCGCCTGCCCGGCTTTGAGAGCGCGCCGGTGCTCATGCTCACGGGCCTGGACGACGACGCGTCGATCACACGTGCCTACCAGGCCGGTGCCTCTGACTTCTTCGTCAAGGCCACGCAGTGGAGCCTGCTGGCCGGGCGCCTGCATTACCTGCTGCGCGCGTCGCGCACGCGCATCGAACTCGAGCGCAGCAAGAGCAAGCTGGCACGCGCGCAGGACCTTGCGCGGATGGGCAGTTTCGACTGGCGGCGCACCGACGGCGGCCTGCTGATGTCGCCCGAGGCGCTGCGCGTCTTCGGCTTCGGCCCGCACGAACCGCTGAGCCTGCGGGTGATGCTGCGCATGGTGCCGCAGGACGACCGGCGTGTGCTGCTGCGCCAGTTGCATGAGGCGCTGCGCCACACCTCGGTGGTGACGACCGACGTGCCGATCGATCTGCTCGACGGGCGCCAGCGCATCA
>JANNGN010000262.1:0-1729 GCA_031403895.1 Rubrivivax sp.
TGGTTCGTCGAGCAGCAGAATGTCGGGATCGCCGAACAGCGCCTGCGCGAGCAGCACGCGAAGTTTCCATCCCGGCGCCACCGCGCTCATCGGTCCGGAGTGCTGTTCGATCGACACGCCCAGGCCGAGCAGCAGTTCACCCGCGCGCGCTTGCGCGTTGTAGCCGCCGTACTCGGCGTATTTCGCCTCGAGATCCGCAGCGCGCAAAAACGCGTCTTCGCCTGCTTCGGGGCGGACTGCTGGTCTTGCAGGCGAGCAATTGCAACGCGCAGATTCCCGCAAAACTCTACGAGTACCTGCGCGCTGGCCGCCCGATCATTTGTTTGAGCGACCCGGCGGGCGACACGGCAACCGTGGTGCGCAACGCCGGCATCGACAGCATGGCCAGACTCGACAGCGCCGAAGATATCGCCGCACTGCTGGCGCGGTTTCTGGACCCTGCGGCACACAGCCTGCGCACACAGGCGAACCCGGCGTATGTGGCTGCTGCTTCACGGTTAGGGCGGGCCAGGCTGCTGGGCGAGATGTTGAACAGCATCATCACCCGACCAGGCCCACCGTGAGCACGCGGCGCGCGCTCTTCTTCTCATTCCTGGACCGCTATGCGGCACTGGTGCTGTCGATCGCCGCTTCGATGATCATTGCGCGGCTGCTGAGCCCGGCAGACATCGGGGTGTTCTCGGTGGCGATGGTCCTCATCGGCTTCATTGCTGCGCTGCGCGACCTGGGAGCCGGCCAGTACCTGGTGCAGGAAAAGGAACTCACGCCAGAGAAGACCCGCGCGACCTGGAGCGTCTTGCTTTGTGCCGGACTGTCCGTGGCAGTGGTGGTGGCGGCGGCTGCGTATCCGGTATCACGCTTCTACGATGAACCGCGCATCCTGGACATCATGCTGGTGATTGCGGTGAACTTTGCCGTCAACCCCTTTGGTTCGATGACCTACGCCTGCCTGATGCGCGAGATGCGGTTCGATGCACTTGCAGTCATGCGCTTCGGCGGCAGTCTTGCGGGTGCGTGCACCTCGGTATTCCTGGCCTGGCGAGGCCACGGCCCAATAAGTCTTGCATACGGAAGCCTGCTGTCAACGCTGGTCAACGCCTCGTTGGCGCTGTACTTCCGGCCGAAGCACCTGGCTTGGCTGCCAAGCTGGAAAGGGGTTGGCAAGGTCATCGCATTTGGCAGCAGGATTTCGGCCACCGGCATCGTGGGCACCTTGGGCACGGGTGCACCAGAATTGTTCCTGGGCAAATTGCACAACATGGCTGCGGCGGGGCTTTTCTCCCGCAGCAGTGGCCTGACGAGCATGTTCCAGCGTTTGATGCTGGACGCCACCCAGTCGGTGGCGTTGCCGTTGTTTTCCAAGTCCAGGCGAGAGACTGGTGACATGAAGGAGCCATTCCTGCGCACCGTTTCCTATGTCACTGCGCTCGGCTGGCCGTTCTTTCTGGGGCTCATGGCATTGAGCTTTCCGCTGACGCGGCTGTTGTATGGCGACCAGTGGGACGAATCCGTGGACCTGACACGCTTGTTGGCGCTTGGCATGATGGTGACGTTACCAGCCGCAATGTGCCACCAGGCGCTGATGGCCAGCGGCCGTACTGATCGATTGCTCCGCTCGATGATCTGGGTCGTTGCCACTCAAATCTCGTGCGTCGGAGCGGGCGCAACGTTCGGGCTCATGGGCGCAGGCGTGGGCTATGTGGTTTCCCAAGTCATCTCTGTCGCCATC
>JANNGN010000263.1:0-2111 GCA_031403895.1 Rubrivivax sp.
GTCGTCGAGCGGGAACATGCGCCCGGCGATGAGCTCGATGCGCGCCAGCAGGATGTCCACCAGCGGCGGCACCGGCGTGCCATCACCCGAAACGGGCTCGCTCTTCTCGGCCAGGATGCGCGCCTTGCGTGCCGGCTCGCGCAGCGCTGCGGCGCGTGCGGCCAGCGGCAGCGCGGCGAGCTCCTTGTAGCCCGGGAAGCCCATGAACGGGTGAAAGCTGGCGTCCAGCCCGGTGATGACGCCGATGCCGCGCGCGGCGGTCTGCAGGTACAGCGGCAGGCCTTGCGCGACGGCCTTGTCCACGCGCTCGCGGATGACCTTCCACTGCTCGCCGCCGGGGTCGCGCTGCAGCCAGGTCATCGACAGCGGGCGGCCGCTGGCGCGCGCGAGTGTTTCGACGAGGTCGAACTCGCCGTGGAAGCGCTCAGGCCCGCGCATCAGGTCGAAGTCGCTCACCATCTGCACGACGCCGTGCGTCAAGCCCTCGAAGGCCGAGGCCAAACCCGTGAGTTCAGCGGCACTGGCCTCTGACGCTGGCGTTTCGTGGCCGCGCGCGGTGCGGTGGTTGTCGGTGCGGCCGGTGGAAAAACCCGCCGCGCCGGCCTGCAGCGCGTCGCGCAGCAGCGTGCGCATGGCGGCGATGTCGTCGGGTGTCGCCACTTGCTGGGCCAGCGCGCGGCCGCGCATCACCGCCATGCGCAGCGGGTCGTGCGGCACCTGCACCAGAAAGTCCAGGCTGTGCGGCATCGCGTCGAGCACGTCCATGTACTGCGGGAAGCTCTGCCAGTTGAACTTCACACCCTCGGCCAGCGCCGCGCCGGGGATGTCCTCCACGCCTTCCATCAGCGCGATCAGGTCGGCCTCGCGCCCCGCCACGTTGGGCGCAAAGCCGACGCCGCAGTTGCCCATCAAGAGCGTCGTCACGCCGTGGTGGATGCTGGGGCTGAAGGTTTCATCCCAGGTCGCCTGGCCGTCGTAGTGGGTGTGGATGTCAACGAAGCCGGGTGTTAGCCACGCACCGTGGGCGGCGACACGTTCTTTCGCCGCGCCGCTGATGCGGCCCACTTCCACAATCAGGCCGTCCTGCACCGCCACGTCGGCCGTGAAGGGCTCGGCGCCCGTGCCATCGACGACGGTGGCACCCTCAATGACCGAGTCGAACATCCTTGCGCCTCCACAGTGCCGCCAAGGTCAGGCCGCTGACGATGTGCCAGATGCCCCACAGGCTGGCGATGATGACCATGCCGAGGTCGGCATTGAACTGCACCGCGATGATGCCCAAAGCCAGGCCGCTGTTCTGCATGCCGCCTTCGATCATGATGGCGCGGCGGTCGCGCTCCACCACGCGGAAGGCCGTCGCGGCGGCCCAGCCCAGCAGCAAGCCGGCCGCGTTGTGCAGCACCACGATCAAGAGCTGCGGCAGCATCTGCAGGGTCAGCAACTGGCGTTCACGCACCAGCCCCAGCACGATGAAAGCCAGCAGCGCCAGCAGGCTGAAATTGGCCAGCGGCTTGTGGATGCGCGCGGTCAGCGCCGGCAGCCGGTGGCTGAACAGCAGCCCCAGCGCCATCGGCACCGCCAGCAGCGCCAAGAGGCTCCACCAGATCGCCGACGCGTCGATGTCCAGCTGCTTCAACCAAGCCGCAGTGGCCGGGTTGCTGGCCACCATCCAGCTGAAGTTGAAGGGCGTCAGGAAGAGCGCCATCACGGCAGCGACGGCCGAGATGCTGACGCTGAGCGCCGTGTTGCCGCGGCCGTAGTGGGTGACGACGTTGCTCAGCGAACCACCGGGGCAACAGGCGACCAGGATCATCGCTGCTTCCACGTTCGGCGGCAGGTGCAGCACCAGCGTGGCCAGCCAGGTGGCCACGGGCAACAGCACAAACTGCGGCAGCAGCCCGGCGACGACAGCCCTGGGTGCCTGCGCGACGCGGGCGAAGTCGGCCACCTTCAACTCCAGCGCCACCGAAAACACCATCGTCGCCAGCACCAGGCTCAGCAGCAGTTGTTGCGTCGTCATCGCCAGCAGGGTAGCGGCAGGCCGGCCCCGTAAACTCAAGGGTTTTCGAGACACGGTGACACGCCCTTAGCGCCATGCTGACCTTCCAGCA
>JANNGN010000264.1:0-10010 GCA_031403895.1 Rubrivivax sp.
CAGCCTTGCACATTCGGTTTCTGGCCTGGACGAAGGCGCGACGGCGCCGCGCGACCGCATGGCGGCGGGCAAAACAGGCGCGTGATCGGCTGCTTGATGAACTTGCATGCGCCATGAAGAACGCCCCGCGTCTGCGGGGCGTCTGGGGGGCGTCTGGGGGGCGTCTGCGGGGCGCGTGCGGGGCGATTCAGGCAGAAGTGCTTACTTCTTCGCGGCGCTGGCAGCCGGGGCGGCCACAGCGACGGGCTTGGCGTCCTTGACTGGCGCAGCAGCAGCAGCGGGCTTGGCAGCAGCGACCTTGTCGTCCTTCGCCTTCTTCGCAGCAGCCGCCTTGTCGGACTTGGCCTTCTTCGCTTCATCGGCCTTCGCTGCAGCGGCTGCGGCCTTCTCTTCCTTGGCCTTCTTGGCAGCGGCCTTCTTGTCGTCGGCGCTCATCGCTGCGGGCTTGGCGCTGGGGGTGGCAGCGGTTGCAGCCGCGGTGGTGGTGGCGGTGGCAGCGGGCTTCGTGGTCTCGACCTTGGTGGGCACCATGGGCGCGGCCTGGTCAGCCTTTTTCACTGCGCTGGGTGCAGCGGCTGCGCCCTTGAAGGCGGCACCGTTGACCGTCAGGCCTTCGGCCGACAGCTTGGTGGCGTTGCCGTCGCCCACGCCCTTGACGCGGTCCACCATGTCCTGCCAGTCCTTGAAGGCGCCCTTCTTGCGCTCGTCCACGATCTTGGCCGAAATGCCCGGGCCGATGCCTTTGATCGTTTCGAGTTCGGCCAGAGTGGCCTTGTTGGCATCCACTGCGGCGAAGGCGGGGAAGGCGGTGAACGCCGTCAGGGCCGTCAGCGCCAGCGTGGCAAAAAGCTTCTTGAACATGGTTTTTCCTCAGGCAGTGTGGACAGTTGAATTGCGCAGTGCGCATGGCCTCAACAGCCATGAGGCCTGAACGGTTGACAGCCTGTCTCAGAACCGGGTTCGGCGCAGCGGCAGTTCGTGCCGGCGTGGCAAGTCGGCGCCGCGCCTTGAACAGGTGATGGCTACGGCCTGGGCCGCGAAGCCCAGCACGGCGGCCAGATCGTCGGCGCTCAATGCCGGCAGCGCAGCAAGGTCGGCCAGCCTTCGGTGCCGCTGTCGCTGAACCCCGACGGCGCCTATGCCATCGGCATCAAGGTTGGCCGCCGCAGCCTGGACGTGGTGCTGGTGGACTTCTGCGCGCAGGTGCGGCAGCGTTGGGAGCTGAACTACACGCATGCCGACCCCGCCGTGCTGCTGCCCAAGATTGCAGCGCGGCTGAAAGACATCCGCCGCAAGCTCGGCCCGACCCGCCGTTTGGCGGTGCAGGGCATCGGCATCGGCATCGCGGCGCCGCTGTCGCTGGGCGGCTGGCAGCAGCTGCTGGGCTTGCCGCCTGACGTGGCGCGCCAGTGGCAGCACCTGGACCTGGCTCACGAAGTGAGCGCCATGAGCGAGTGGCCGGTGACGCTGGTGAAAGACACACCGCAGCCGCCTGCGTGGCAGAACTGGTGGCCGGCCGCGGGCGCGACGTGAAGAGCTTTCTCTACTTCTTCGTTGACACCTTCATTGGCGGTGGCCTGGTGCTGGACAGCCATTTGCGCGGCGGCCTCAACGGCAACGCCGGCGCGGTGGCCGAAGCGCGCGCGCTGCGAGCACCGTGGCTGAAGCCCACGCGCGCCTGGTTGGCTGACGCCAGCGCGGCCATCGCGCAGGCTGTACAGAGCGCGGCCTGCCTGCTGGACGTGGAGGGTGTGATCCTGGACGGCAGCTTCGCCCGCGAATTGCTGGCGGCACTGCTGTCGCAAACGACGGCTGCCTTGACGCGCTATGACTGGGAAGGTGTGAAGCAGCCAGCGCTGATGGCCGGCACGATCGGCTCGGATGCGCGGGCCTTAGGCGGCGCATTGCTGCCGCTGTATGCGAACTTTGCGCCGGATCGGGACTTGTTCCTGAAGGTAGGGTTTGAGGCTGCGGTGCTTGCTGGCGTGCTGAGTGCTGCGCAGCGAAGGATCGCGTGGTCGGTTGGCCTTGACGTGCCGGCCGAACACATTGACAGCTACCAAACTTGGGGTCCGTCAACTGGCGTTATGGCTCAGCTGGGCACCACGGAATATCGACGCATGATGGACTGCACCTCGCTTGAGTTCGCAGGGCTGATGCTGCGGTCGTTGAAAACCTGCAAGCCGCGCGCTGCAATCGCCCTGTCGAACAGCGCCACGCAGAACTGGTCTGTCTTGAAGCGCGAACGGTAGTAGATGCCATCGACCTCGGGATTCGCATGCTCGTGCAGCAACTGCGACCAATCCTGCGTCCGCAAATAGCTGTCACCCATGATGTTGGATGCGCAATCGCCCAGGTCGATAAGCGGCGCGTCGGCGAATCGAGCCAGTGTGAGCGACTCGGTTGCGCTGACTTCGCAGGCCCACCGGTCCATCATCTTGCTGCGCGGAACCTGGATCGTTGTGCCGGCGGGGCGGACCATGTTTGAACGGACGACGGTTTCCATCCAGCAGGTCTCGAGTTCAAGCGCCAGGTAGAGCACGCCGAACTGCCGGCCTTTGCCCAGCGTGGATGGACAGTCGTATCGGTTGTTGCCAGCAAGGCTGGCCTTCAGCGGCGGTTGGCCTTGCCAATAGACACGGTGCAGAGTCGTCCGCGTGAGCGCATGGATGTCCAGCCTGAAAGCGGCGTCGAGTTCGGGCGCTGTCATGGGCCCTGGTCGTCAGCGAGTTCGGACTTCACGGCTCGGCGGACCGGCTCCAGCAGCGAGGCCTGAATGGGCATCTTCAAGTGGCGCAGCAATTCGGCCCGGGCTGCCCGGCGAGAGGGCGGCAGGCCATCACTCGCCATCAGGCACTCGAACGGGCGCAGCCCATTCAGCGAACCGTTGGGCGTTGAAAGGGCGTGGTACAGGCGCCACTCGTCCGCATTCGAGCCGTCCTCCAATAGCGTCACTGTGACGGGGCCCGTTATCTTGGCGTCCAGCGCCCAGATCGGGATGCGATGCTCGTCGCCTTGCGTCTTGAGGGCGAAGAGCTTTCCTTCTCGGATGCGCTTGCGAATCGCAGGCTCACCAATTCCAAGCAATCCGCTCGCTTCTGCGGTGGACTTGAACTGCGTCGAGCCAAGAAGCGCTGTCTTGCTGCGCAGACCCGCCTCAAGCAACTGCTGCCAGCCCTCTTCAACCGACACTGCGGGCTCGGGCACACCAGCCTTGTCGGCCAGGGTCTTTGCAACTGCAAGGATGAATTCAGTCTGCGCCTGGTGCATGCCCGAACGAAGACCAACTTCCCTGACGGATTCGAGCGTCTTCTCAACGACGGCTCGAAGCGTGTTGGAACTTGGCGATTCCGCCACCGCAAAGTCAGCATCTCCACCCCCCTTCACCTTCAACACATGGCCCCTGTGCTTGCCGGTGAGGACATCGCCGGCAGTGAGGTGCTTGTTGGCTTCATCGAGGATGACGAGGTCGAAGTCGTACCCTGGCGCACCACGACCAGACGCATTGAGTGGCAGGCCTTTCCGCCCAACCTGCACAAAGTGAACCCGCAAAGCAGCTTTGCCGCCGAGCGCTTTCGGCACTGCAACCATTGGCAGGACCGTCATGCTCTGCAGGTCCACCAGGAACGGCAGCAGCGCAGGAGACACCCTTTGCTTGGTCTGTCCCGGGCGCCCGGAAAGCTTTTGTTGACGTTGTGTCGTGGGGGCTGTCGCCATGGGAATTCTTCCGTCACTTGGGCTCGACAGTATCGCTGGTTACGTTGGTTGCTTCAAGTCCGTTGGTTTCATCAGCAGATTTCGCGCCCCGGCGCAGTCGCGGACGGCGCAACAGCGACGCCGGGTGACCGTTTCGTGCAGGCGGCCGAGCCACGGCTGCGGATTGGATTCAGTCGGCCACAACCGTCCCATCCCCCCCACCCGCGACCGACCCTTGTTCACCCAGCCTGAAGCCCCCGAATCTGGCGCCATCCCAGCCGTCGCAGCAGCAGCAGCAAACCCAGAGAAACCCCCGCCGACCCGGCCGCAAAAGCAAACAGCGCGGACGGCCCCCACCGGCCCAGCACGACGGCGCCGAGCAGCGGCGCCAGCAGGATCATCGCGCTCTGCCACGACCCCACCAAGCCCCACACCTGCCCCATACGCGCGGCGTGGTGGGTGGCGACGTACACGTTCATCGCAATCGCCAGGCGCGCGCTGAAGATGCCGATGGCGAAGAACGTCAGTGGCAGCAGCAGTGCTGGCTGCGCGGGCTGTTGCCACAGCAGCAGCGCGATGGCCGCGAAGCCCGCCGCCTGGCACAGCGCGGGCACCAGCATCCCAGCCAGGCGACCCGCCGTGCTGCTGGTCACAGCACTGGCCGCAGCGCGCCGCGCCAGCCACAGGCCGCTGAGGATGTTGCCGGCACCCGAACTGCTGACCAGCACGCCCAGCAGCGACTTGTCGAAGCCGGCCCGCTGCAGCACCAGCGGCACCAGGTTGTTGACCATGAAGACGAAGAAGGCGCAGGTGGCGGCCACCCACAGCAGCGGCAGCAGGCTGGCAGCCGACGCCACCGCCGCCGGTGGCGTCGGGCTGCCGGGCGCAGCCGCATCGGCGGGCGGCACCGCAGCCACCACGCGCACCCCTGCAAAGGCCAGCAGCGCGGCCGCCGAACACGCCGCCGACAGCATCAAGGCCAGCGCTTCGCTGGCGAGTGAACTTGACACCGTGCCGAGCGCCGGAGCCAGCACCTTGGCGCTGTTGTTGATGACGTTGAGCAGGGCGTAGAAACGCGGGCGCTCGTCGAGCCCGGTGACACGCAGCGCCAGCACATTGATGGCTGGCGCGGCCACGCTGGCGAATACCGACCGCAAGCCCACCAGCAGCACAAACAGCAGGTAGTCCTGGCAGAACAGGATGGCGCCTGTGGCCAGCAAACGCAGCGCAATGGAGCCCTGCAGGATCTGTCGCGTGTCGCCCCTGTCGCACCAGCGCCCCAGCGCGGGCCCGGCCAGGATGCCGGGCAACAACCCGGCCGCGCTGACGGCCGCCATCTGCAGCGGCGAGACCTGAAACTGCCACGCCGCCAATGTGAGAATGGCCAGGAAATCGATCCACGCGCCAAAGGCTGAAAAGCCGTCGCCAGCGAGCACGCGAA
The DNA here is from genome assembly GCA_031403895.1 of Rubrivivax sp. Taxonomy (GTDB): domain Bacteria; phylum Pseudomonadota; class Gammaproteobacteria; order Burkholderiales; family Burkholderiaceae_C; genus Rubrivivax. Next base: position 5,138 of record JANNGN010000264.1, read on the forward strand.
GGGCATTGCGGTTTTGTGTCATCGGTGCGTGCGGCAGCGGAATGAGGGCTTCTTGCCATGGTACGGGGGCGCGCCTGGCCAAGCCGTTGATGTCGCTGAACGCGCTGGCGCCGCCCCACTGCAACCCTCAACTGCCGGCCATGAACACGACCGAACTCTTTCTCGTTGCGATGCTGATCGTCTTCACGCTGCCCTACCTGGTGTGGCGCCTCGCGCGTACCGAATACTGGGCGCCGCTGGTGGTGGTGCAGATCCTGACCGGCATCGTGCTCGGCCCGGGTCTGCTGGGCGCGTGGCAGCCCGACTACTACGGCTTTGTCTTCACCCCCGCCGTCATCACGGCGCTGAACGGCGTGGCCTGGTGGGCGGTGATGGTGTTTGTCTTCATCGCCGGCATCGAGCTTGACCTGCGACAGGCCTGGCAGTACCGGCGCGAAAGTGGCATCACCGCCAGTCTGGCGTTAGGCATGCCGCTCGCCCTGGGCTGCGGCGCCGCTTTGGTGATGCTGGCCACGTCCGGCGGCTGGATGGGGCAGCAAGCGCGGACCTGGCAGTTCGTGATGGGCGTGGGCATGGCCTGCGCGGTGACGGCGCTGCCGATCCTGATCCTCTTCATGGAGAAGCTGGAAATCCTGCGCCTGCCCATCGGCCAGCGCATCCTGCGCTATGCCAGCCTGGACGACGTGGCGATCTGGGGTGTGCTGGCGCTGATCCTGATGGACTGGGCGCGGGTCGGCAAGCAGGCGCTTTTTCTGCTCGCGCTTGCCGCTCTGGCCTGGCTGCTGCGCAAGTTCATGACCCGCCTGCCCGAGCGCGACCGCTGGTATGTCGCGCTCATCTGGCTGCTGGCCTGTGCGCTGGGCGCCGACTGGTGCGGCCTGCACTACATGGTGGGCGCCTTCCTGGCCGGCGCCGTGCTGGACAGCCACTGGTTCGACCGCCAGCAGATGGACAGCCTGCGCCACCACGTGTTGCTGGTGCTGATGCCGGTGTTCTTCCTGAGCACGGGGCTGCGCACGCAGTGGGAAGTGCCCGGTGGTGGTGACGCAAGCGGTAGTGGCTGGACCGTGTTGCTGGCCGCCGCCTGGCTGCTGCTGGCCAGCGTGGCCGGCAAGCTGATTGGCGTTCATATCGCAGGCCGCCTGCTGAAGTGGCAGCCGGGTGAGGCCAGTTTCATTGGCTGGCTGCTGCAGACAAAGGCGCTGATCATGATCATCTTCGCCAATGTGCTGCTCGACAAAGCCATCATCACCAGCACCACCTTCACCGCGCTGTTGTTGATGGCGGTGGCCAGCACCATGATCACGGTGCCGCGCGTAACGCCGATGTTGCAGCGCTTGCGCTCACTGCTGACGCGGTCCAGCTGACCGGCGCCGCCGCCGGGTGCCGCGCGCCGCGCGCGGGCCCTGCTGGCTACTCGATCAGGCCCTTGCAGCGCAGGCGTGCGTGACTAAGCGCATAACCAAGCGCGTGGCCGGCGCGAATGCAGGCGGCCCGCCACCATCAACCCACCCAGCGTTAACAGCGCCCAGGTGCCGGGCTCGGGCACCGCTGTCAGCAGATAGACGATGCCACCCGTGCCGTTGGCCGGCGTGTTGGTGACCAGCGCGTAAAGCTCGCCTGAAAAGTCCTCGCCAAAGCCGTGTACGGTCAGGCCATTGGGCAGCAGGCCGTTGCTGAACTGCGGCAGCTGGAACTCAAAGATCAGGCCGGTTTCAAGGTCGGCATAAAACAGCCGCCCATCCACCCGAGGCGGTGCGTTGCGCAGCGCCAGGTCACCGAAGACGTACTTGCCAAATAGCTGCGGAATGCCACTGCCGCGATAGACAAAACCGCCGGTGATGGAGATGCCGTCGCCGTGGTCGTATTCCAGCGTGCCCAGAGTGCCGCGGATGGGGTCGATCAGCCCCAGCGGTGCGCCTGGCGAGCGCGCGCCGACCAGGCCGGTGGCGCGGTCAAACAGGAAGTCGCCTTCCTTGACGGCCCAGCCGTAGTTGCCACCCAGCACCACGCGGTCGATCTCTTCCACCGTGCCCTGGCCGACGTCGCCCACGATGAGGTCGCCGCTGCCCCGGTCGAAGCTGAAGCGGTAGGGGTTGCGAAAGCCGTAGGCGTAGATCTCGCTCACCTGGCCCGCGCCCTGGAACGGGTTGGTGGTGGGGATGCGGTACTGGCCGTTGCTGCTGACGGCGTCGGCGCTGCCCGCAGTGAGTGCCGGGTTCAGCGGGTCGAAACGCAGGAACTTGCCGAGCGGCGTGGACAGGTTCTGGCCGTTGCCACCGGGTTCGATGTGGCTGGCGCCCACGTCGCGTGCATTGCCGCCGTCACCGGTGCCCAGGTACAGGTAGCCGTCGGGGCCAAAGGCCACGGTGCCGCCGTTGTGGTTGTTGGCGTTCTTGCCGAAGCTGATGATTTCGCGCCGCGAATTCGGGTCCACCGTGCCCGGGTTGATGCTGCTCATGCGCCATTCCGAAACCACGTTCTTGTAGCCCATCGTCGCGTTGTTGGGCGCCACGTAGGTGGGCAGCGTGCCGGCGGGAATGAGCTCGCTGGTGTAGGTGTACAGCGTGCTGTAGCCGGTGCTGGCGGGGTTGGCAAAACCGGGGTGGAAGGCCAGGCCCAGGAAGCCGCGCTCGTCGTTGGCGTTGCTGGTGACGAGCGGCGGCGCCACGCGCGCGCTGATGTCGAGCACCGATCCCGCCAGCAGGCTGCCGTTCTGGATCACGCGCAGCAGACCGTTCTGCTCCACCACATAAAGGCGGCTCGGGTCGCCGGGCGCGCTGATGGCGTAGGCGGGCGCCGCCAGACCGGTGGCCACGGTCTGCAGCAGGATGGCGATGTCGCCACGCGGGATGTTCGGCAGCACGTCGGTCTGGGCGTGCAGCGTGGGCGCCGACAGCAGCAGCGCGGTAGCCGCAAGGCGGCCGCAGGTGAGGTGCATGGGCATGGGCATGGTGTGATCTCCTCATGGCAAGCGTGCAGGCGTGGCGCCTGCGGTGACCGTCAGACGGCGGAGCGGCGTTTTCGCAAGGCGCCGATGGCCAGCAGGCCAGGCACCATCAACCAGGCAGCCGGCACTTCGGGCACGGCGCTGATGTTGTCCACCCCCAGCGCGGCCACGATGGCCTCGCCAGGAAACGCGGCGGTGCTGCTGTGAAACAGGCGCAGCTGCTGCACGTCCGCCAACACCGCCAGCCCGTTCTGCGCCGAGCCCGTCAACGCGCTGGCGTCCAGCGCAAAACGCGCGGCTGTCCAGCCGCTGCCGGCCGGCACTGTCACGGCGGTGGACGACAGTGCCGTGCTGCCTGCGGGCCCCGCCAACCACAGCCGCAGTTGCAGTGTGGTGCTGCCGAAGTTCTGGACGTCCAGCGTGATGCCATCGACGCCTGCGACCCCGTAGTTGCCGGACCATTGCGCGCCGGCGATGGCCGTCAGCCGGCTGCCCGCGCCCTGGCCACCGGTGGCGGTGATGAGCAGGTAGCCGTCGCCCGCGCCTGCGGGGCCACCGCTGGCCACCACCGCTGGCGGGTTGACACTGGCCGGCCCTGCGCTCCAGCCACCGTTGGCGCCAGACTGGAAGCTGTCGGCCATGCCGAGCGTGATGGCCAGAGCGGGCGCAGCGAAGGTGGTGGCGGCGCCAAGCGCCAGCGCACACGCGAACAGGTGGGGAAGCCCTTGCTTGACCATGGCCAGCACCTCCAGTGTCGCAACCCGCGCCGGGTTGCGGTGGTGGGGGTATACGGGGCAAGGCGGGGTTGAATTCCCGCGTTCTGGGATCAGTCCTTCAGCTTTCTGCTTTACAACCAGTCAAGGACCAGCGGCGCGTTTTCTTCAGCGCCACCGCTGGGGATGATCCATCCGCAGCGCCTGCCGTCGGGCACTTTGCCCGCGCAGAGCCGTTCTTTTTTTATCCGGAACGGGCGCTGACGATGCCAGGGCGCTGCGCGCTGATGAAGCCAGGGCGCTGCGCGCTGATCGCCCCGCAATCAGTCCACCTTGGCTCCCGAAGCCTTCACCACCCTGGCCCACTTTTTCGTCTCGGCGTCGATGAAGCGCACGAATTCCGCAGGCGTCATGCCACTGGGTATGGCGCCTTGCGACAGCAGCCGCTCTTTCATCTGCGGCGTGGCCAGCGCCTTGGCCGTTTCCTGCTGCACGCGGGCCACCACCTCGGGCGGGGTGCCGGCAGGGGCGAGCAGGCCGAACCAGGAACTGGCGTCGTAGCCTTTGAGCAGCGGGCCGCCCACTTCTTCAATCGTCGGCAGGTCGGGCAAGACACTGGAACGCGCCGCACTCGTCACCGCCAGCGCCTTCAGCCGCCCGCTCTTGATGTGCGGCAGCGCGCTGGGCAGGTTGTCGAACATCAGGTCCACGTTGCCGGCAATCACGTCGATCAGCGCCGGGCCCGAGCCGCGGTAGGGCAGGTGCAGCATGAAGGTGCCGGTCATGCTCTTGAACAGCTCACCGGCGAGGTGGATGCTGGTGCCGTTGCCCGAACTGGCCATGTTCAGGCGCCCGGGGTTGGCCTTCAGCGCCTTCACGAAATCGGCCACCGAATTGACGTTGTACTTCTGCGCCGTGGCCGGGTTCAGCACCAGCACGTTGGGCACACCGGCCACCAGCGTCACGGGCGCGAAGTCCTTGACGTGGTCGTAGGGCATCTTCGGGTACAGGCTTGGGTTGATGGCGTGCGTGCCCACCGTGCCCATCAGCAGCGTGTAGCCGTCGCCGCCAGCCTTGGCGACTTCGGCCGCGCCGCTGTTGCCGCCCGCACCGGGTTTGTTGTCCACCACGAAAGGCTGGCCGAAGACGCGCTGCAATTCAGGCGCCAGCGCACGCGCCAGGATGTCGGTGGTGCCGCTGGCGGCAAAGG
>JANNGN010000265.1:0-4404 GCA_031403895.1 Rubrivivax sp.
TTCTCGGCCCTGTCCTCGGGCAGCAGCCACGCCTTGGCCATCGGCCCGGGCAACGTCGTCTATTCCTGGGGCAGCAATTTGCGCAACGCCTTGGGCGAAGCCAGCAACAACCTGCCCGCCGGCAGGCAGAGCACGCCCACCATGGTCACGGTGCCGTGATGGGCGCTGGGCCTGGTGCACCGCCACCGCGAAGCCGCCAGCGCTGATCCCGGTCCACGGTGCGGTGGCTAACGCGCCGAGGTCGGGGAACAGGTCGATGAACAAGGCCGTGCCGTCACCCGCCAGCGCCGAGATCGAAAACGCGGTGAGCGACAGGCCGCCGCACCGTGACAGGGCGCAGGCCGGGCCGGCACCGCGAGTCGGAAGGTGGCGCTGCATCTGCATCGCTGCAGCCGGGTTGTGGCCGCGCTTGTAGAGTGACGACGGCGCGACGGCGGCGCGACGCGCCCGCAGCCAACATCGGCCCTGCCGTGCGAGATGATCCCGCCATGAAACCCCGCTCGCCCCTGCTGACGATGCTGACGCTGCAACTGCACGGCACTGCCCGCGCCGTTGCAGCGGACGGCCGCAGCCTGGTGCTGCGCGGCCGCGCGGCCGGACTCGTGGCGCTGGCGGCGCTGGAGCCCGGCGGCGTGGCGCGCGAGCGTGCCGCGCTCATGCTGTGGCCCGATTCGCCCAACCCGCGCCAGTCGCTGCGCCAGCAATTGCTGCGCTTTCGCCAGGCGCTGGGTGCGCCGCTGCTGCAGGGCGACCCCACGCTGACGCTGGCTGCCGGCGTGCTGCTGGCAGCGGCGGGCGACGCAGCGCTGCTGGCCGGTGAGGCGGTCGGCGGCGACGACTTCGGCCTCTGGCTGCAGCAGCAGCGCAGGCGCCAGCAGGCCGAGCGCAACGCGCCGCTGCGCCAGGCCCTGGCTGTCGCCGAACAGGCGGGTGACCTGGACGCCGCGCTGGCCCATGCGCGGGCCCTGCTGGCCGGCAGCCACGGCCACAATGCCAGCGATCTTCACGACGACAGCGACACCGACGAAGCCGACCACGCCGCCCTGATGCGCCTGCACTACCTGCGCGGCGAAGCGGCAGCCGGTCTGGCCGTGTACCAGCGCCTGGCCGACCGGCTGAGCGCCCGCGTGGGCAGTCTGCCGGGCGCGGCCGCGCAGGACCTGGCGGCCGCCTTGCGCCGCATGGGCCAGCAGCCTGTCGCAGTGAATACGGCAGTGGCGGCAGCGACCGTGACGCGTCTGCCCTTGAGCCTGAAGCGCCCGCCGGTGATGGCCGGCCGCGCGGCCGAGCACCAGGCCGTGCAGGTCGCCTGGGCCGAAGGCCGCGCCGCGCTGATCGAAGGTGAAGCCGGCATGGGCAAGAGCCGCCTCATCGCGGAATGCCTGGCCACAGCCCCCGCGCCCGTGCTGCACGCCGCCGCACGCCCGGGCGACAGCGGCGCGCCCTACAGCGCGCTGGCGCGGCTGCTGCGGCCTGTGCTGGGTGCGCACCCGGCCGCGTTGAGCGCTGCTGCGCGGGATGCGCTGTCGCGCATCGGTGGCGGCGCGCTGCACGGCACGTCCACGTCCACACCCGCGTCCTCCACACCATCACCCACGCCGGCCCGCCATCTCGGCCCCGGCGCCCTGCAGGCCGCAGTGGCCGACCTGCTGGACGCCGCTGCGGTTCAGACCCTGGTGCTCGACGACCTGCACTTCGCCGACACCGCCACGCTCGAACTGCTCAGCGGCCTGGCGGCCAGCGAGTCGCCCCGCCGCTGGCTGTTTGCGCAACGCCCGGCCGAGGCGGCGGCCGCCGCGCAGTCGCTGCGCAGTGCGCTGACCGAACTGCAGCGCCTTGCCGTGGTCCCCCTGGCGCCGCTGGGCGAGACCGCCGCCGCCGAGCTGGTGGACAACCTGGCCGTGCCCGGCCTGCACGGCGCCACGCTGGCCCCGGCCCTGGTTCGCCACAGCGGCGGCAACCCGCTGTTTCTGCTTGAAACGCTCAAGCAGGGTCTGCTGGACGGCAGCCTGGCACGCGGTGAACTGCCGCGCCCGGCCAGCGTGGGCACGCTCATCGAGCTGCGCTTGCAGCGCTTGAGCGAAGGCGCGCTGACCCTGGCGCGCGTGGCGGCCATCGCCGGGGCGGACTTCAGCATCGAACTGGCTGAAGCCGCCACCGGCCACAGCGCCGTGCAACTGTCCAGCGCTTGGCAAGAGCTGCAAGACGCACAGGTGCTGCGCGACGAAGCCATGGCGCACGACTTGGTAGCCGACGCCACGCTGCGAGGCGTGCCGCTGGTGGTGGCGCGGCGTGTGCACGCGCAATGCGCGCAGTGGTTGGCCGCGCGCGGCGTGGAGCCAGCGCGTGTGGCCTGGCATTGGCGACTGGGCGGCGCACCGGCTGAAGCAGGACGCGCATTTGTGGCTGCGGCCCTGCGCGCCGAGAAAGCCGCCCGCCTGCACGAAGAAGCGGCCCTGTACGAGCACGCGGCGCAAGCCTTTGCCGAAGCCGATCTGCATGAAGAACGTTTCGAGGCATTGCTGGGCCGCGTTCGGTCGCTCAATGGGGCCCGGTTCGATGAACTGGCTCTGCAGGAATGCCAGGCGTTGACCACCACCGCCCGCACCGATGTTCAACGGATGCGTGCCCACAGCGAGCGCTGCGGCCTGCTGACCGAGCGCGGCGAGCCGCAGGCCGCCATCGAAGCCGGACAGGCTGCGCTGGCGCGGGCGCGCCAGCTGGGCGATCACGAATGGCAAGTGCGCACCGCCTGCCACATGGCCATCGCCCTGGGCCGACTGGGCCGCACCGAAGAGGCGGTGGCGTTGCTGGCGCCGCTGCGTCCTTGGCTTGACGCTCAGCCTGACGATGCGCTGCGTATGCTGTGGCATGGCGACTGGGGCGCCGCTGTGGGCAACATGGGTCGGCTCGGCGAGGCGGTGGCTGCTTACGACGTGGCACTGGAAGCCGCTCGCCGCTTGGGTCTGCGTGACGCCGAAGGGCGCTTGCTGCTGAACTGCTCGATCGCCTTGCGCCAGAGCGGCCAGCTTGACCGGGCGCTGACGCTGTCGCGCCAAGGCCAGGCACTGTCTGGGGCCGAGATGCACGATGCGGCGGAACTGCCCATCGATGCCTTGGTGCTGGCGCGCGACGAGGCCGAGACCGGCCACTACAGCACCGCGCTGGCAAGCCTGGAACGGGTACTCGTGGTGTTCGAGCAGCGCGGCACGGCCTTTTGGGTGCAGGCCTGCCGCATGGTGCTGGTGCGCCTGTGGCTGGACCTGGGCCAGGTCGCCCGCGCCGTGCCCCTGTTGCGCAACGAAGCCGCAGAGCTGCCGGCCTGGCTGCGCGCTGACAGCCGCCTGCTGCAGCTGGAACTGGCGCGCGCGCTGCACCAACCCGCATCCACAGACCTGCTGAACGAGGCCTGGGCGCTGGCGGCGCAGGACACCCAACGCGGCCCATCTTTGAAGGTGCGCACGCTGCGCAGCTGGCCACCAGACCAGGTGGCGGAGAGGGCCGAACCATTGGCCAAGACCTTGAGCACCAAAGAACGCCATGGTGCGCTACTGGCGCTGCACGTGTATGTTGCACGCGCAGCCTGCGTTCTGGGCCACATCAGCGCTGCCGCAGCAGCAGCCAGGGCTGCGGCCGCGCTGCTCGAAGCCGGCTACGCGCCAGAGTCCATGTACCTGCCCGAGGCCCATCTGGTGGCGTGGCAGGCACTGACCCAAGCCCACGCGCACGCCGAAGCCGCTGCCGCGCTGCGCGCCGGCACCGACTGGATCCGCAGCCGCGCATTGCCCGAAGTGCCGGCGCCGTTTCTTGACTCGTTTCTCAACCGCAACACGGTCAATCGCGAGCTGCTGGCGCTGGTCTGAATCGCCGCCGACGCGGCTTCCCACGCTCAGCGCCCAGATGCCCGCTCAGTAAAGACCTGGTGCTGGTGCTGGTGCTGGCGGTGTAGCTGGAGCCGGTGGCACTGCAAGTCCGCGCCAATTCCACAGCCTGGAAGCCGCCGCTAAGATGACCCATCGCGCCGCCGTTGCGCCCGTCCAGGCCGTCACCATGAACCTCATCGAACCCATCCTTTCCGACGCCGCCGCCATCACGGCCATCCGGCGCGACATCCACGCCCACCCGGAACTGTGCTTCCAGGAAGAGCGCACCGCCGACGTGATTGCGAAGGCGCTCACCGACTGGGGCATTCCCATCCACCGCGGTCTGGGCAAGACGGGCGTGGTGGCGATCATCAAAAACGGCACAAGCAGCCGCGCCGTCGGCCTGCGCGCCGACATCGACGCGCTGCCGATGACCGAGCACAACACCTTCGCGCATGCGAGCCAGCATGTGGGCAAGATGCACGCCTGCGGCCACGACGGCCACACCGCGATGCTGCTGGCGGCGGCCAAGCACTTCAGC
>JANNGN010000266.1:0-5659 GCA_031403895.1 Rubrivivax sp.
GCGCAACGTCTATACCGTGGCCCCTGCTACCGGCACCCGCAACTGCATGGCGCTGATGAGCGAGAAGAAAATCCGCCACCTGCCGGTGTTGGACGGCTCCACCGTGCTGGGCATGATCTCGATCCGCGACATCCTGGACGACATCATTGCCGACCACGAAGCCACGATCGCGCAGCTTGAGAACTACATCCAGTCCTAGCCCGGGCCGGCCACCTTGCGTGTGCCGCCGCCTGCGCCTGGCGGCCCGATTGTTTGCAGCTGCGCACGCTATGCTCCCGTCCCCATGACCGACCGCGACAGCATCGACACCGCCATTCAACGCGAGATGCTGCAGGTGGCGCTGCGCAACTCGGCGCGCAGCGCGCCGCTGCTGATCGTGGCGATGGGGTTCCTGGCCTGGCTGGGCTTTGAGGTGGACAGGGTAGGGGCGGCGACGGCGACGCTGCTCATCGGCCTGGTGGTGGCGGCCTGGCGTTGGTGGTTGCAGCGCCGTTGGGGCGGCGCCGCCGAATACAGCCCCGAGCAGGCGAGTCGTGTGGTGCTCGAACTCGAAGCCAATGCCGTGCTGGCGGGCCTGATGTGGGTCGTGGCCACGGTGTACATCTATCCGCACCTGCAGGGCACCCAGGCCAGTGTTTATGCCGTGATGGTGTGCGGCTCGGTGGCCCTGGCGGCGGTTTCGATGTCGATGGCGGGCCGTGGCTTCGTGCTGCTGGCGGCTTTGCAGATGGGTTCGTTGGCGTATGTGTCGGTGGCGGTGGACGCGGCACGCTCGATTCCGCTGGCGGTGTTGTGTACGCTCTTTGGCGTCACCATGTTCACCGCCACGCGCGAGTTTCGTGACACCTCCAAACGCGCCATGCGCCACAGCATGGAAGCCGACGAAGCCAACGACTCGCTGGTGCGCGCGAAGGAAGCCGCCGAGTCGGCCAACATGGCCAAGAGCCAGTTTCTGGCCACCATGAGCCACGAGATCCGCACGCCGATGAACGGTGTGCTCGGCGCACTGGAATTGCTGCGCTACACCTCGCTGGACCTGCGGCAGCGCCGGCTGGTGAAGACGGCGGCCGCGTCGGGCGAATCGTTGATGGACATTCTCAACGACGTGCTCGACCATTCCAAGATCGAAGCCGGCAAGCTGATCTTGTCGCACTCGCCGATGTCGCTGCATTCAGTGGCCGCTTCGGCAACGGCCCTCTTCCGCGCTAACGCCGAAAGTCGCGGCCTGACGATCACGCTGCAGATGGGTGAGAACCTGCCCGACGGCGTTGTGGGTGACGCACTGCGGCTCAAGCAGGTGCTGCTCAACCTGCTGGGCAACGGCATCAAGTTCACCGAAAAAGGCGGCGTCACGCTCAAGCTCACCACGCTGTCACGCGACGAGGTGTCGGCACGCCTGCGCTTCGAGGTGCAGGACACCGGCATCGGCATTCCGGCGCAGGCGCTGGAAACGGTGTTCCAGCCCTTCTTGCAGGTGGACAGCACCCGTTCGCGCTTGCGCGGGGGCACCGGCCTGGGCCTGGCGATCAGCCAGCGCATCGTCGAAGCCATGGGCGGGCGCATTGAAGTCAGCAGCCGGCTGGGTGTGGGCTCGGTCTTTTCCTTCTCGCTCTTCCTGCCGCTGGCGCCCAACGTGCCGCTGCCGGCCTACGAGTCCGACTTCGGGCTGCTGTCCGAAGGCGGCACGATGACCGGGGTGGTGCTGCTGGTGGAAGACAACGCCGTCAACCGCATGATCGGCTCCGAGATGCTGAAGTCCTTTGGTGTCGATGTGGTCGAAGCCGAAGACGGCGTGCAGGCGCTCAGTGCGCTGGAACAGCAGCGTGTGGACCTGGTGCTGATGGACATCCAGATGCCGGTGCTGGATGGCTACGCCGCCACGCGCCAGGCGCGTGAGCGCGAGGCCAAACTGCGGCTGCCACGGGTGCCCATCGTGGCGCTGACGGCCAACGCCTTCGACGAAGACGCGGCCCAGGCCATAGCCGCCGGCATGGACGCGCACCTGGCCAAACCCTATTCGCGCGAGCAGCTTCGCGAACTGGTGCGGCGCTGGTTATAGAAGGCCCCCACGCTCCCTGCCGCGCGCCAGAGTGGCATGGCCTCGGTCGCTGAGCCCGCCTTGCTAAAACGCCAGCCGCTTGCCCTGCATCAGCAGCAGGCCTTCAAAGATCAGCGTCTCGACGGTTTCGAAGGGCAGGTCGGTGATGGGGGCCAGCTTGACGGCGGCGCCGCCCGTCATCAACAGCATCGGCTCGGCACCGGTGCGGGCCTGCAACCGGCGCGCCTGGCGCTCGATGGCACCCGCAATGGCATCGGCGCCACCGCTCATCAGCGCGTCGCTGGTGTTGGTGGGGAAGTCCACGATCTCGCCCGTGGGCACCTTCAGGCCGGCGGTGCCTTGCTCCAGCGCGCGCAACATGAGGCCGAAGCCCGGCAGGATCAGCCCGCCCAGGAAGCGGCCGCTGGCGTCCAGGCTGTCCACCGTGACGGCGGTGCCCACCATCACCACCAGCGCGGGCTGCGGCGTGCCGTCCCGTGCCAGATTCGCGAGCACGCGCGAACGTGCGCCGGCCAGTGCCACCCAGCGGTCGGCGCCCAGCCGGCTGGGGTGGTCGTAGCCGTTCGTCAGGCCCGCTTCGTGCGGGGATGGCACCACCCAGTGTGGTTCGATGTCCCACAGTTCCATCTGCTCTTCCACCCGACGGCGCACCGCGTCACCGGCCACCACGCAGCCCAGCATGCTGGCTGGCGCGGGCAGTTGCTTCCAGTCGCGTTCGGCCAGTTCGTCGATCGTTTCCAGAAACACCGCGCCCTGTTCCAGCAGCACCGCACCCGGGTGTGGCGCCGCGTACAGCGCCCACTTCAGGCGCGTGTTGCCGATGTCGATGGCCAGGAATGTCATGGTCGAGGGCGAGGCGGTGAACCGGGCGGTGGATGGGGCCGTGGATGAGGCGGAAGACGCGGCGCAAGCGTAGCAGCGCGCTGCACGCGCATCCTGCCTGCGCGTTGCGGGTAAACCATGACCGCTGGCTGTGCGGCTGCACAGCTGTGCAGCTGCCCGATGTCGGGCGCTGCACCCGGGGTGAGCCGCAGCCCTGCATGGCATCATTCCCGGTCGGGGTCTGCATCCACGTCAGTCTCCGCATTCAAGCGAGCACACCGCCATGACCGACCTGTCCGCCGAATTCAAGGCCCTGGCCAACTACCGGCCGCTGCACAAGGTGCGCTTCGTGACCGCAGCCAGCCTTTTCGACGGCCACGACGCGGCCATCAACATCATGCGGCGCATCCTGCAAGGCATGGGCTGCGAGGTCGTGCACCTGGGCCACAACCGCTCGGTGGAAGAAGTCGTCACCGCCGCGTTGCAGGAAGACGTGCAGGGCATCGCCATCAGCAGCTACCAGGGCGGCCACGTCGAATACTTCAAGTACATGGTGGACCTGCTCAAAAGCCGCGGCGGCGCTCACATCCAGGTCTTCGGCGGCGGCGGTGGTGTCATTGTGCCGGCCGAGATCCGGGAATTACAGGGTTATGGCGTCGCGCGCATCTACAGCCCCGAAGACGGCCAGCGCATGGGCCTGCAGGGCATGATCGGCGAAATGGTGATGCGCGCCGACACCGATTTGACGGTACACGCGCCGAAGGACGTGGCAGCGCTCCAGGGCCACACCGACGCGGCCTGGCGCGCGCTGGCGCAGGCGCTCACGGCACTTGAAAACGGCAAGGCCGAACCGGCCTTCAAGACCGCCCTGGCCGCCGCTGCCGGCGCCAGGAAAATCCCCGTGCTCGGCATCACCGGCACCGGTGGCGCGGGCAAGAGCAGCCTGACCGACGAACTCATCCGCCGCCTGCGGCTGGACCAGGGCGATGCGCTGCGCATTGCCGTCATCAGCATCGACCCCAGCCGTCGCAAGAGCGGTGGCGCGCTGCTGGGCGACCGCATCCGCATGAACGCGATCAGTCCGTGGTCGAATCAGCAGGCCGGCGCTGGCGCACCGGGGGCGCAACGTGTCTTCATGCGCAGCCTGGCCACGCGCGACTTCGGCAGCGAGATCAGCCAAGCCCTGCCCGATGTCCTGTGTGCCTGCAAGGCGGCGGGCTTCGACTTGATCGTGGTCGAGACATCCGGCATCGGCCAGGGTGACGCCGCCATCGTGCCGCTGGTGGACGTGCCGCTGTACGTGATGACGCCCGAGTTCGGCGCCGCCAGCCAGCTGGAGAAGATCGACATGCTCGACTTCGCCGAGTTCGTGGCCATCAACAAGTTCGATCGCAAGGGCGCGGCTGATGCGCTGCGCGACGTCGCCAAGCAGGTGCAGCGCAACCGCTCGGCCTGGCAGACGCCGACCGAGGAGATGCCGGTCTTCGGCACCATGGCCAGCCGCTTCAATGACGACGGCGCGACGGCGCTGTACCAGGCGCTGCTGCCGCGGCTGGCCGCGCTGGGGCTGCCCGTCGTCGCGGGCCGCCTGCCCATTGCGGCCACCCGCCACAGCACGCACCAGGTGCCCATCGTGCCCGGCGCGCGGGTGCGCTATCTGGCCGACATCGCCGACACCGTGCGCGGCTACAAGCGCCGCGCGCGCCAGCAAAGTGAACTCGCGCGCGAGGTGCAGCAACTCAAATCAGCGGCCCGCATGCTGCAGACCGACAAGCCCGAACGCCACCGCGCGGTGGAAGCGGTGATGGACATCGCCGCGCAGCGCGAAGCGCGGCTCGACCCGTATTCGCGCAAGCTGCTGGCGATGTGGCCCGACATGAGACGAGCCTACGCCGGCGACGAGTACGTGGTGAAGATCCGCGACCGCGAGATCCGCACCACGCTCACGCACACCACGCTGTCGGGCAGCAAGATTCGCAAGGTGTCGCTGCCCACCTACGAATGCCACGGCGAACTGTTGAAGTGGCTGCTGCTGGACAACGTGCCCGGCAGCTTCCCCTACACCGCCGGCACATTCGCCTTCAAGCGCGAAGGCGAGGACCCAACGCGCATGTTCGCCGGTGAAGGTGACGCCTTCAGAACCAACCGCCGTTTCAAGATGGTCAGCGAAGGCCTGCCAGCCAAGCGGCTGAGCACCGCCTTCGACAGCGTCACGCTGTATGGCAACGACCCCCACCTGCGGCCCGACATCTACGGCAAGGTGGGCAACAGCGGCGTCAGCATCGCCACGCTGGACGACATGAAGGTGCTCTATTCGGGCTTCGAGCTGACCAACCCGAGCACCAGCGTCAGCATGACCATCAACGGCCCCGCGCCGACGATCCTGGCGATGTTCATGAACACCGCCATCGACCAGAACCTGGACAAGTTCCGCGCCGACAACAAGCGCGAACCCACCGATGACGAAGCCGCCAAGGTGCGCGCCTGGACGCTGGCCAACGTGCGCGGCACGGTGCAGGCCGACATCCTGAAAGAAGACCAGGGCCAGAACACCTGCATCTTCAGCACCGAGTTTTCACTGAAGGTGATGGGCGACATCGCGCAGTATTTCGTGCACCACGACGTGCGCAATTTCTACTCGGTGAGCATCAGCGGCTACCACATTGCCGAAGCCGGCGCCAACCCCTTGAGCCAGCTTGCATTCACGCTCAGCAACGGCTTCACCTTCGTTGAAGCGTACCTGGCGCGCGGCATGCACATCGACGACTTCGCGCCCAA
>JANNGN010000267.1:0-2753 GCA_031403895.1 Rubrivivax sp.
GCTCATCATCAACCGCGAATGGGGCCTGGCCAAGAACGAGAACCCCTCACAAGGCGCCTTCATCATCGAGGAGCTGACCGAGCTGCTGGAAGAAGCGGTGCTGAGCGAGTTCGAGAAAATCGCCGAACGCGGCGGCGTGCTCGGCGCCATGGAAACCGGCTACCAGCGCGGCAAGATCCAGGAAGAGAGCATGCATTACGAGATGCTCAAACACACCGGCGAGTTGCCCGTAATCGGCGTCAACACCTTCCGCAACCCACACGGTGACCCGGTGTCCGAGACGATCGAACTGGCGCGCAGCACCGAGGCCGAGAAGCAGTCGCAATTGCAGCGCCTGGCCGATTTTCAAACGCGCCACAAAGCGCAAGCGCCGGCGCAACTGCAGCGCCTGCAGCAGACCGTCATCGACAACGGCAACGTGTTTGAGGTGCTGATGGACGCCGTGCGCTGCTGCAGCCTGGGCCAGATCACGAATGCGCTGTTCGAGGTGGGCGGGCAGTACCGGCGCAGCATGTAGGTCAGTGCGGCGACACTTCCCGTCAGTGGTGGCTGCTGTTCTCAGACGGCCCGGTACGACTGCTGTGGATCGTTCGGCTCTTCTGGCCGCGTCATCGCCAGCCGCTTTTCCCGCATCAAAGGTCGCAGGTAACTCTGTCTCACCACCTCGGGGTTGCGCCGCAGCACGAGTGACAGTTCATCCGTCCTCCAGGCGCGCAGCGTGCAGAGTTCGACTACCAGGCTCTGAACCACTTGCGGCGGGTGTCGTTGCCCGATGGCACCCAGGCGGGCGGCCAATGAACCGGGCAGGTCGTCCAGCAGGGCATGCCGCGCGGTCTCGTTAGACCGTTCAGTTTCAGGCGACAAGGCAGGTGCCGGGAGGTTGCTAGACAAGGCACCGAGCTTGCTAGACAAAGCACCGAGCTTGCTAGACAAGGCCCCAGGGTTGCTAGACAAGGCCAGTGGGTTGCCAGACAACGCACCTTCCAGACTGCCATCCTGCCCTTCAGGCCCTAAACGCTCGGCCGGAACATAGTAGGTCGCTGACCCGCGCCCCTTCTGGGCCAACAGCCCGGCGTCTCTCAGGCGGCGCAAAGCCGCGCTGGCCGTCAGGGTGTCCACCTTGTTGAGGGCACGGTAGGTGGCGTTGTCGATGGCGCCTGCTTCCCGCACGACGATGAGCGCTTTGGCGTCGTCACTGCCAAGCTGCAGGTCCTTGAAGCGGGCCAGCCAGGCGATGTCTTCTGCGCCCAGGAAGTGGTGGAAGAAATAGCGCGCCACGAACTGGTCGCCAGCGCGATCTGACTCGAACAGCGGCGGCGTCAGACCGGCCTGTTCCATCGCTTCGCGCATGACGCGGATGCCACTGCCTTTTGTCTCGGCAAACCGTGTTTCATGCAGCACGGCGGCGATGCGCGGGTTGCGCGGCTCGGAGCCTGGCTCACCCAGATGCTCGGGCGACTTCAGCGAAAAGCCGGGGTTGCGAATCTCCAGCCGGTTGGCGTAGCGGATGATTTGCACCGGGCCGTGGCTGCGGTAGCTGCGGTGCATCAGCGCGTTCACCAGCGCCTCGCGAATCACGCGCTGTGGAATCACAGGCTTGTCCTGGCGCTGCAACTCACCCTCGGGCAGGTTGAAGCCCTTGGGCAGGTCGTCCAGCACGGCGGCCTGGGCGCGGCGGATCAGGCGAAACAACGGGTCGCGCAGCTCCACCGTATCAAAGCGGCGTTCGGGGTCAGGCACCCACTCGCGGCCCGGCACGCGGATGTAGTCCACGCGGGTCATGGGGAAGCAGCGCCGCAGCGCCTGCGCCTGGCCGAACAGCACCAGCCCTGCCACTGTGGGGCGCCAGGCGCCGCTCGAGTCCTTGGCGATGCAGCCCAGTGACCGCAGCAGTTCCTCGTCGCTCCAGCGCAGTTCTTCCGCGTCGCGGTTCGTTTCGGCACGGGCCTGGCGGTAGTCGGCCAGCGCCTCGGGGGCCAGGTCCTCCAACGTGGCTTCGGGCACCAGCGCGGCGTCGAAGCTCTCACGCTGGCGGCCCTGGTAGAACACCGCCAGATCGTCGTCGGTGCAATGCTGGTCAGTGCTGCCGATGCGACGCAAGGCGCCCTTGGGCAGGCCCTGGGACTTGAAGAAGATCGGTTTGTCCTGTGCCTGCGCTTCGGGCACGAAGGCGACCACCACGGCCTTGCCGTTGACTTGCTCAGTGTTCAGATCCAATCGCACGGGCAGGTTAAACACCTCACGGCATTGAGTGGCCAGGTCGGCGCACAGCTTGTCGGGCTGGGGCACCCCTTCCACCTGATAGCTCGGGAACAGCGCCATCTCTTCCCGCACCACGCCCAGCAGCAACCAGCCGCCACCCAGGTTCGGCTCGTTGGCAAAGGCGCACACGGTCTCCAGCAGCGACTTGCCCACCTCGCCGGCGCGCTTGGCCTCGATGCGCTCGGTTTCGTCCAGCAGGTTCAGGCTTTGCAGCAGGTCCAGGGCCGTGGTCATGGGCGTGTGGCTCCGTCTACAGGTAGCGCTGCAGGATGGCTTGTTTGCGCGCCGGGGTTCCGGCGATCACGGCTTGTGCAGCGGCGATCTGCTTTTCCAGTTCATCCACCTGCTCCACCAGGCGCAGTTGCTGGGCCAAGGTGGGCACGGGCACCTTGATGTTGCGCATCTTGGTGGCTTTGATATTGATCTGCCCGGCCGACTTCACAGCCTGGCCGCGTGCCTCTTGCCGAAAGGCCTCGGAATTCATCATCAGA
>JANNGN010000268.1:0-9004 GCA_031403895.1 Rubrivivax sp.
AGCGCGTCAACGTCGATCACGGTTTCCCAGGCTGGCTGAGCCTTGCGGTATTGCGCCAGCGTGGCGCGCCGCCACAGGCCGCGCGGGTTTTGCGCGTCGCGCCAGAAGTTGTAGAACCATTCGCCCTGGCGCGAGACATAGGGGATCTGCTCTTTCGAATCCAGCACCTCGCGGATCTGCCGCTTGCGGTCTTCGAAGCCGGGCCGCGCCTGCAGCAGCTTTTCTGTCTCTGCGTTGCGTTCGCGCACCCAGGCCAGGGCACGCTCGCCCTGCACGTCTTCGAGCCAGAGGTAAGGGTCAGGGGCGGGGGCGGGCGTGTTTTGGGACATGGCAATCGACAAATGAAAAGTTGCGGCGAGCAAAACCGCGAGGGGACGGAACAACTTCATCGGCTCGGCTCCTTCAGCGTGACAGGGTGCAGCTCCACGCTCTGGCGGCCGTCGCCGACCCAGAGCTGGCCGTCCTGCACGGTGACCTGCAGCTGCATCGAGCGCTGCGCCATCGCAGCCAAAGCCTGGCTCTGCTCGGCCGGCCACTGCCAAACTGACAAGTTAGACAGCCGCGCCACCTTGCCCTGCAGCCCCGCCCACCACACCGGCGCCGACGTGCCGTAGGCATAGATGCTGACCCGGCGCGCACGGCCGCAGGCCTTGGCCATGCGGCGTTCGTCGGGCTGGCCCACTTCCACCCAGTGCATCAACTGGCCGGTGAGGTCGTGCTGCCACAGGTCGGGCTCGTCGGCCTCGGCCAGGCCGCGCGCCGACAGCAGCGCGCCGCCATGGTCGTCGGCCGGCACCTGCAGCGCGAAAGCCATCAGCCGCATCATCAGGCGCTCGGCGGTTTCAGAAGGTTGCAGCGCGAGCGTGAGCGCATGGTCTGCATAGAGGCCGCGGTCCATGTCGGCAATCTGCAGCGCGGCCTTATAGACGGTGGCTTTGATGGCCATCAGGAGGCGTTGCTTTGCAGGCCGGCATGCAGGCCTGCGTGTTTGCCGCTGGCCCAAGCCTGCCGCGCCAGCCAGCGCATGCCGTCTTCAGCTGCGGGGGCCTCGAGTTCGGTGGAGGCGTGTGCCAGAGCCGGGCGGCGCATCATGGTCAGCAGGCCGTGGGACGGGAAGCCGAGCGTGGTGTTGAAGCACTGCGACAGGCGTTTGACTTCCGGGTCGTGGTCGCTGGGCAGCGGTTGAGAGAGGGGCATCAAAGGGGTGAAGGGTGGCCTGCTGTGCAGACGAAGCTGCGCACTGTGCCACAGCGGACTCGCCCGCATCCGCCGCCCGCACCCGCCGCCCGCACCCGCCGCCCGCACCCAGCCACCCCGGTCGGCAATCTCAGGGCTTCTCGGCCACCGCCTTCAGGTTGGCCAGCCCGGCGTCGAAGTCCTTGCCCAGCATGCCGTCCATGAACAGCGTCATCCAGCGCAGCAGCGGGTTGTTGCCCATGTCGCCGTTCATCAGCCACACCACCTGGGTGCCGGTGCCGGCTGCCTGCAGCGTGAAGTCGCCGCTGGAGGTGGTGCCGAAGTCAGGGAAGTAGAGCTCATAGCCCAGGCGTTTGCCGGGCTCGGCGGTGGTGAAGCTCATGCGGCCGTCGCCTTCGCTCTTGCTCTTCCAGGCCCAGACCGCACCGCTGCCGCTGGGCGAGCCCGAGTAGCTGATGTCCATGGCGGGGTCGCGCTGGTTCCACACCGACCACTCCTTCCAGCGCCGTGGGTCGGCCAGCAGCGCATAGACCTTGTCGGCCGGCGCGTTGATGGTGACGCTGCGGCTAACCTTGAACTTGGGCGACAGCGCCATGCCGCCCAGCAACAGCACGGCGGCCAGCGCGACGATGACGCCCAGAACCCACTTCAGAATTTTCATGGATGCAGCTCCTTGGCGACCGCGCGGGTGACCACGTTGTTGACCACGCTCGCGACCATGCCGGAGAGTGTCGCGCCCGGCGCGTGCGCAGGCAAGGGTGGCATCATTCGCGCCTTCGCCGGCCGCGCCGGACCCCTGCATTCGAGGATCACGATGAAGTTGAATTCCCTGCTGTGGGTGCTGGTCTGCACGACGGCTGCCACCCTCTCCATGGCCCAGACCGCGCCCGTCAAACCGGCGGCCAAACCGTCTGTAAATCCATCTGGCAATCCATCCAGCAAACCAGCCGCCAAGCCCGCAGCCGCCTCGCCTGCCACGCCCGCCACAGCGGACGGCAAGACGCTGTCCCTGAGCGGCGGCAGCGGCACTGCGGCGGTGCGCGGGCCGCTGCTGACGCGCGAAGAACTGCGCACCTGCCTGAAGCAGGAAGAATCGATCCGCACGCGCCTGGCCACGCAAGACGCTGGCCGCGCCCCGCTCGATCAGGAAAAGCAGGCCATCGCAGCCGACCAGCTGGCGCTGCGCGCCGAGCGCGCGCCACTGGACGAGTTCAAGCAAAAGGCCGAGCTTTTTGCCGCACGCCTGAAGGAATTTGGCACCCGCGTGGAGGGCTGGAATGCGCGCGTCGAAGCGCACAACGCTGCCAAGCCAAGCGGTGCGGCCTACGAGCGCAGCCAGGCGCAGCTGAACAAGGAGCGCGAAGAGATTGCCAAAGAGCGCACTGAACTCGAAGCCGAGCGCGTGCGCCTGAGCGCAACGAACGAAGAATTAGTGCGCGCCTACAACGCCAAGGCGCAGTCAGTGGACGCGCGCGTGACGGCCTGGAACGCGCGCAACAGCGGCTGGAACGAGACCACGCTCGCACTCGAGGCCGAACGCAAGGTCTGGGTCAGCGGCTGCGCCGACCGCCGCTACCGCGAAGACGACGAAACCGCCATCCGGCAGGGCAAGTGATGAGCCAGCAAGCCGTTGTGCCCAATCCGAACCCGCTACTCGCCCCGTGGACGGCGCCCTACGGCCTGCCGCCCTTCGACGCGCTCAGGCCCGAACACTTCGAGCCCGCACTGCGCGCGGCGATGCATGAACACCTGAGCGAGCTGGCTGCGATTGCGGCCGATGCGGCGTCGCCCGCCTTCGACAACACGGTCGCCGCCTTCGACCGCGCCGGCCAACGGCTCGACCAGCTGGCCGCCGTGTTCTATGGCCTCACGGCGTCGGCCACCAGCCCGGCGCTGCAGGCGGTGCAGCGCGCGCTGGCCGGGCCGATGGCGGCGCATCACAGCGCGGTCTATACGAACCTGGCGCTCTTTGCGCGCGTCGATGCGCTGCACGCGCGCCGTGCTGCGCTGGGCCTCAACGGCGAGCAGGTCCGCTTGCTGGAACGCATGCAGCTCGATTTCGTGCGCGCCGGCTCGCAATTGCCCAAGGCCGAGCGAGTGCGTTACGCGCAGGTGATGGAAGCACTGGCGCGGCTGACGACCCGCTTTGCGCAGAACGTGCTGCACGACGAATCGAATTGGCGACTCGTGCTCACGGGCGAAGCCGACCTGCGCGGCCTGCCCGCCTTCCTGCGCGCCGCTGCCGGCCAAGCGGCGGCAGACCGCGGCGTGGCGGGCCACCTCATCAGCTTGTCGCGCTCGCTGGTGGTGCCGTTCCTGACATTTTCCGAGCGTGCCGACCTGCGCGAGCAGGCCTGGCGCGCCTGGACCGGCCGCGGCGAAAACGCCGGTACACACGACAACCGCGAAGTGGCGCGCGACATCCTGCGCCTGCGCCGCGAGCAGGCCGCGCTGATGGGCCGCAGCTGCTATGCCGACCATGCGCTGGCCGACACCATGGCAGGCTCGCGCGCTGCTGTGCAGCAGTTGCTGGGCGAAGTCTGGCCACGCGCTTTGAAGACTGTGCAGGCCGAGCAGCAGGCGCTGATGGACTTGCGTCAAGCGCAGTCCGCACCCGGCCAGACGCTGGGCCCGATCGAACCCTGGGACTGGCGTTACTGGGCCGAAAAAGTGCGCCGTGAGCGCTACGCGATTGACGATGCCGAGGTCAAACCTTACTTCGCACTGGAGCGGGTTGCGGCCGCCGCCTTCGAC
The DNA here is from genome assembly GCA_031403895.1 of Rubrivivax sp. Classification (GTDB taxonomy): domain Bacteria; phylum Pseudomonadota; class Gammaproteobacteria; order Burkholderiales; family Burkholderiaceae_C; genus Rubrivivax. Next base: position 3,952 of record JANNGN010000268.1, read on the forward strand.
TGCGCCGGGCGCCTTTTCGGCCTGCAGTTCAAACTGCGCACCGACCTGCCGGTCTATCACCCCGACGTGCGCGCCTATGAGGTCAGCAACGCGCAGGGCGAGGCCGTGGGCTTGTTCCTGCAGGACAACTTCGCGCGCTTGAGCAAACGCAGCGGCGCCTGGATGAGCGCATTGCGCTGGCAAGCGCACAACGTGGCGCCCGGCCAACCGGCGCAACTGCCGGTGATAGTCAACAACAACAACTTCGCCAGGGGTGCGGCGGGCGAGCCCACGCTGTTGTCGCTGGACGACGCGCGCACGCTGTTTCACGAATTCGGCCACGGCCTGCACGGGCTGCTCTCGAACGTGACCTACAAGCGCCTGTCGGGCACCCAGGTGCTGCGCGACTTTGTCGAGCTGCCGTCGCAGATCTTCGAGCACTGGATCACCGAGCCCGAGGTGCTGCAGCGCCACGCCCGCCACTGGCAGACCGGCGCGCCGATGCCGCTGGAACTGATGCAGCGCATGCAGCGCGCGCGCCTCTTCAACCAGGGTTACGAGACCGTGCGCTACACCGCCAGCGCGATGGTCGATATGGCGGTGCATTCGCTGGAGGGTGCAGAACCGCCGGCCGACCTGTGTGCCTTTGAAGCCGACTATCTGCGCCAGCAGGGCTTGCCGCATGGCGTCGGGCTGAACCACCGGCTGATTCACTTTCAGCACCTGTTCGCCAGCGCGGGCTACGCCGCCGGCTATTACGTCTATCTGTGGGCCGAGGTGCTGGATGCCGATGGCTACGAAGCCTTTGTCGAAGCCGGCAGCCCCTTCGATGCCGACGTGGCCAGGCGCTTGCGCCAGCACGTGTACAGCGCCGGCAACACGGTCGAGCCGGCGGCGGCCTACGTGGCCTTCCGCGGCCGTGAAGCGCGTGTCGAACCGCTGCTGCGCAAGCGCGGGCTGCTGGCACCCGAGCCGGCCTGAGTGCCGGGTTGACCGGGTGCCGATTGCCGGGTCGGCACGCGCTCAGCGCGCTTTGCCGAAGAGCGCGTCGAGCGCGGCCATGAAGGCCTTGAAGTCCAGCGGTTTCGTCCAGTAGTCCGACAGGCCCGCCTTCAGCGCGCGCTCGATGTCGGCCGGCATCGCGTTCGCCGACAGCGCGATGCAGCGGATGCCGGCGGTGCGCGGTTCAGCGCGCAACTGGCGCAGCACTTCGAAGCCGTCGAAGTCGGGCAACTGCATGTCCAGCAGGATCAGCTCGGGCAGCAGTTGCTGCGCCTGGTGTACGCCGCTGGCGCCGTCGGTGGCGACGTGCAGCGACAGGTCGGTGCGGCGCGCCACCAGCTCGCTGATGATGAGCGCGTTGACGGGGTTGTCTTCGATGTAGAGCACGCGGTGCTGGCCGGCTGCCGGGGCTGGCGCTGCTTCAATTGACTGCGTTTGCTGCGGTGCATGCGACGCCAGCGCAGGCCCGGCAACTGCAGCCGCAGTCGGCGGCGCCGCGGCTGCCACCAGCCGCAACTCGAACACGCTGCCCACACCAGGGCGGCTGTCAACGTGTACCGAGCCGCCCATGCGTTCCACCAGCGCTTTCACGATCGCCAGGCCAATGCCGCTGCCTTCGATCTCGCCGCGATCGGCGCCCAGGCGGTTGAAGGGTTCGAAGAGGTGGCGCAGTTGTTCGTCGCTCATGCCGCAGCCGGTGTCGGTCACGCGCAGCAGCACTGACGGGCCGCGCTGCAGTGCCTCGACGCGCACGCTGCCGCCGGGGCGGTTGTACTTGAGCGCGTTGCTCAGCAGATTCAGCAGCACCTGGCGCAGCCGGGTGGCGTCGGCCAGCACGTGCAGGTCGAGCGCGCCTTGCTCGACGCGAACCTGCTGCTGCGCTTGCAGCGGCGCCACCATGGGCAGGGTCTGCGCCAACAGCGCCCGCAGGGCCACCGGCGCCAGCGTGATGGGGACTTCACCGCCTTCCAGTGCCGACAGGTTGAGCACGTCGTTGATGAGCGTCAGCAGGTGCTGGCCGGCCGAGTGGATGTGCTCCAGGTGGCGCTGGCGTGCCAGCTTGGCGGCGTCGCTGGACAGGCCAGCGGCGGCGGCTTCGTCGGCCAGCAGCAACTGCGTAAAACCGAGCACCGCGTTCAGCGGTGTGCGCAGTTCGTGGCTCATGCGCGCCAGGAACTTCGACTTCGACGCGCTCTCGCGCAGCGCGATCTCGCGTTCCTGGCGCACGGTGGCGGCAGTGCGGATGTCGCTCACGTCCCAGTTGACACCGATGCGGCGGCGCCGGGGGCCGCTGTCGGCGTCGGCTTCATCGACTTCCATCGATCGCGAAGCCAGCCAGTGCAGGCTGCCATCGGGCCACACGACGCGGAATTCGTGCTCGACGACGCGCCGGACGTGCTGCGCCGCGCCTTCTCCCTGGTCCCCGAGTACCTCAGCACGCAGGATGGTGACCAGGTCGTCAACTATATGGATTACGGCATCCAGCTCGGCCGCCGGTTCCGCGCGCTCAAGCTCTGGATGGTGGTTCGGGCCTTCGGCGCCGACGGCATCGCCGACCGCATTCGCCATCACTGCCAGCTGGCCCGGACCTTCGCCGGCTGGGTGGACACCGGGGGAGCGGGATGGCAGGTCTGCGCCCCGGTCCCCTTTTCAACCATTTGTTTCCGGCATGTTCCGACGGGCGTGAATGACGAGCAGGAGATTGCCGACCACAACGCCATGGTCATGCTCCGCGTGAACGAGAGCGGCAAGGTCTTCATCTCGCACACCAAGCTGGGCGACCAGTATGTGCTTCGGGTGGCTATCGGGAACCTGCGGACCACCGAATCGACCCTCGCCACGGCCTGGAAGCTGCTCCGGCAGGCCGCGCGGTAGCCCGGGATCATCCCGGCCGCCGAAGGGGTGTTAACATTGAATCAGGAGCGACGTCCCATCTGGTGCAGGTCCCCCGCACCTTGGTACCGCACCTGCGCCACTACCCGGGGTTGGCCGGGATCCTTCGGAGAATCACTCGTGAGAATCACACTAGGTGCTCTTGCCGCCGTCGCGGTCTTCGCCGCCGGCTGCGACAACTCGGCCACCAGCCCGCGGGACAGGGAGAACGCGCTGCTGGCCTTCGATCAGGCGGCCACCACCGACGCCGCCACCGGCGTGGCGCGCGGCCCGATCATGGACCGTCAGCTCCCCGACAGCATCAAGCTCACGGATGCGCAGAAGGCCTCCATCAAGGCGCTGCATGACGCCTTCGGCACCGCGCACGCGGCGCAGTTCGCGCAGCTCAAGGCGTTCCACGAGGAAGCCCGCGCTGCGCACAAGGCAGGAGCCACCCGCGGCGAGATCATGGTCATCCTCGACAAGGGCAAGCCGATCATGGAAGCGATGAAGCCCGACTTCGAGGCGCTCCGCGCCGCGGTCGGTGCCATCCTGACGCCGGCGCAGAAGGCCTGGTTCGAGGCGCACAAGCGCGGGGACGGCGGGCCGCTGGGCGTGCGGCACAACGGGATGCCAGGGCGGCCGTAACAGGGAACAAGCGTACAGAGAAGTGGTCCCGGTTTTCTGAACAGCTGAGGTAGCTGGACGGGCGGGCTCCCCGGGCGATCTTTCGCCCCATGCAAGGAGGAGTCCCTGATGTCGAAGCGAACCCGTCGGAACCACGCGCCCGAGTTCAAGGCCAAGGTGGCCTTGGCGGCCGTGCGGAACGAAGACACGCTGGCCGCCCTGGCCAAGCGGTTCGATGTGCACCCCGCCCAGGTCACCGCCTGGAAGGACCAGCTGCTGCGCGCGGCGGCCGACGTCTTCGCGGAGGGCCGACACACCGAACCGCCGGTGGACGTGCAGCGCCTGCACGCGAAGATCGGCGAGATCACACTGGAGAATGATTTTTTACAAAAGGCGCACACCAAGGCCGGCCTGCTGCGCGCGCGGCGATGATTGACCGGACCCACGAACTCTCCGTCACGAAACAGGCGGCCGCGCTCGGCATCAGCCGGGGGGCGGTCTACTACGAGCCGCGACGGCGCTCCGCGGCCGATCTCACGCTGATGCGCCGGATCGACGAAGTGCATCTCGAGATGCCGTGGTTCGGCGCGCGCGGGCTGCGGCGCGTCTTGAAGCCCGAGTTCCCCGGTGTGGGACGGCGACACCTCTCGACGCTGATGCGCGGCATGGGGATCAGCGCGCAGGCGCCCCAGCCGGGCACGAGCCGCCGGCACCGCGCGCACCCGGTCTATCCGTACCTGCTTCGCCACCGCTCGATCACGCGACCGAATGAAGTCTGGGCGATGGACATCACCTACATCCCGATGGCGCGCGGGTTCGTCTACCTCGCGGCCGTGGTGGACTGGGCGACGCGGAAGGTGCTGAGCTGGCGCGTCTCGATCACGATGGACCCCAGCGTCTGTATCGCCGCGGTCGAGGAGGCGCTCGCGCGCGACGGCCAGCCCGAGATCTTCAATACGGATCAGGGCGCGCAGTTCACGAGTGCGGCGTTCACCGGGCTGCTCACGCGTCACGGCATTCAGGTCAGCATGGATGGCAAAGGCTGTTGGCGCGACAACATCTTCATCGAACGGCTCTGGCGCTCGCTCAAATATGAAGAGGTCTACCTGCACGGCTACGACTCGGTCTCGGCGGCCACCGCCGGCATCAGCCGCTATCTCACCCTCTACAACTCCCGTCGTCCCCACTCGAGTCTCGCCGACCAAACCCCGGACGAGGCATACTTCACGAACCACATCCCGCTGCCGCTTCCTGCGGCGGCATAACCCGCCCGCCCTTCTAGTTATCTCAGGCCGAAATCCTGTTCAGATTAGCGGAGCCACTTCTCACTCACCCGAAGACCGCATCGCCAGGGCCCGCCTAACGGATGGCGCCGATGAACGCGGTAAGGAGGCGAGCGGCGACGCCTTGTTTCTCGCGCCGGGAGCGCTCGCCAAGACGGGCCGTTCGCACTTGATATGGGCGTCCACGGCGGAGCCTCACTTCAGACCCACGCCCGAGAGGACGGTCATCTGTCCCCCATCATCGCCGACGACTCGCCCCTCAAGCGTTTGCCCGCTCGCCTGCAGCGCCT
>JANNGN010000269.1:0-2006 GCA_031403895.1 Rubrivivax sp.
GATCAGCGTCAGGTACTTCTCGTGATCGCGCCGCGTGCGGGTCTTGTCGCTCAGGAAGGTCAGCCGGTCGGCATACGGGTTCACCACGGCCAGCGCTCGCAGCAGGCGCTGCGCGTTCTGGTGCAGCTTGACCAGGTGCGCTTTGCCCTGCTTGGCCTTGAGGCCCTGCAGCGTTCGCCTGGCCCGCTGCAGCCGGTGGATGGCCTCGGTCTGCTCGCGACCCTCATCCACGCTGAGCACCATGCAGCGGTTGAGCAACTCCTCGTCGATCTCGATGGCCGTGGTGGTCAAGAAGATCATCACCGGACCCTCGACGCGGTATTGCTGCGTGACCAGGTTGCCGGTCGTCGCGTCCTTGCCGGTGCTGGCGATGGTGAGTTCACCCTCGCTCTGCAGCAGCTTTAAGGCGTAGCTCGCCCGGCTGGCGCCTTCTTCCTCGGCGATGGCCAGGATCTTGTGCTTGAGGTTCGTCTCGCCCATGTAGAACAGGCTCTGCCCGGTCATGGCGCTGTACTTGATGCGCTCTTCCTCGGGCATGAAGGCCAGCACGGCATCCATGAGGCTGCTCTTGCCGGCAGCGCTCGATGACTGCACGACGATGGCCAGCGGGCCACCCAGCTTGCGGCTCGTGGCGGCCAGATAGCCCACGAGTTTGTTCGTCGCCTCGCCCACCAGACCGCAGGCGTCGAAGTCGGCCACGATGCGGCCATGAAGGTCAGGCGCGCGCAGCAAGGCGAGGGCCTCGGCTTCTTCGGCCTCGGTCATCTTCGGCGCGGCAGGCTCGACCTTCATCGCCGCCTTGATGCGCTCGGCCTGCAAGGCTTCGAGTTTGAGCAGGATGCGTCCGAGGTCGAGTTTGATCACGTCCTCGCGGCAGGCCAGTTCCTTGGCCGCCTGGGTGATGTAGTGCGCTCGTGCCCGCGCCGCGTACAGGTCGAAGCTGTCGACGTGGTACGCCTCGCCAAGGCTGACCAACACATTGACCTTGAGCACCTCGGCACTCAGGTTCTTGACCAGGCCGCGCACGCGGTATCTCCGATCTCCGAAGCTCATCACCACTTCGTCATCACTGACCTGGGCAGCGATGTCGGTGGCCGGCGCTGCACCAGGCGCAGCAGCAACAGGGACAGCGGCTGAGGAAGAAGGCTCAACCAATGGCGCGAGCTCGACCGATGCCAGCTCGGCAGCGGCAGCAGGCAGTGCCACGTCCTCGACGTGCTGACCAGGCGTCTGCGCTGGCGGCGTACCTTTGCCCAGCCATACCGCCTTGCGGATCACGAGGCCCAGGCTCTTGTCGGCCGGCGTCACTTTGAGCGCGTACTCGTTGGCATCCATGCCCTTGGGGAACTGCACGCGGTAGCACTCCAGGCCCTCGGCCATCAGCCGCTCGGCAGCTTTGTCAGCGCCACGCTCACCGGCGTCGTCACGGTCGAACGCGATCAGCACGCGGCCCACGCCGCAGCGCTTGAACGTGGCCAGGTGATCGTCGGTCAGGCCCTCCACGCCATAGGCCGCGGTGACGTTGCGGTATCCCGCGCACCAGAACGTCATGGCGTCGATCAGCGCCTCGGTGAGGATCACCTCGGCCTGACCCATGAGTGCGCGCTCGTTCCACACGCCCCGGTGCGGCCCCGGCAGGTACAGGTGCAGCGGTGTACCTGCACGCAGGTTGTCCAAGAGCTTGCGGCCATAGACCTCCACAACATGGCCTGCGGCGTCGAAGACAGGCACCACCAGCGAGCCATTGAAGTGCTCGTGCCCGGAATCGCGGATGAGGCCGATCTTCTGCAGCCGCCCGCGCACCTCGGCACCGGCCTTGACCTGCGCCACCGGCAAGCGCAGGCCCAACGTGCGGTTGGCCAGGCCCAGGCGGTGCTGCTCGATCAGCTCGCGGCTGGCGATGCCGCGCCGCTCCAGGTAGGCCAGCGCTTCGGGCGCTGCGAGCAAGGTCTCGTGGTAGTAGCCGATGACCTGATCGAGCAGCTCCTGCTCGCCGGCATCCAACG
>JANNGN010000270.1:0-2354 GCA_031403895.1 Rubrivivax sp.
ACGGCCAGTGTTTCGGCCGTGAAGCCGGCCGGCACCGTCACCGCCACCGGCAGCAGCAGCGTGCCCTCGTAGCCGTAGTTCATCAGCGGGCCGATCGGCAGCCGGCCGGGGGTGGGCCACTGGATCTCGCCTGCGGCCACACCCGCCGGCAGTGTCCACTGCAATGTGGTCGGCAGGCCGGAGTCGCCCGGGTTCTTCCAGTAGGTGTGCCAGTGCGGCTGGTGTTCGATCTTCAGCGCCAGCCACAGCGGCTTGCCCGCAGCGACGCCTTCCGGAGCGTGCGCCACCAGTTCGGCGCGCACCTGCGGCGTGCTGACGACGGTGCCGGGCGCGGCCAGGGCCAGCAGCGGCCACAGGCTGAAAGCGACGAAGAGCGCGCGGGAAGCAGAAAATTCAGCAGGCATGGAGCAGGTGGAGGCGATTGGGCCGGGCAGAGTTCCCGTCAGCCCTTCATTGTGCGGCGCTGCGCCGGGCCAGTTTGCGCGTCTGCCCCAACGCCAGCAGGGAAAAGTCATCTTCACTGACACCGGCCTTCGTACGGGCGCGGGCCAGGGCGCGCGGCGGTTCGTCCAGCGGTTCGTCGGTCAGCTCGAAAGTGCCCCAGTGGATGCCGATCGACTTCTTTGCCCGCAGGTCCTGGTGCATGCGCAGCGCTTCGTCGGGGTTGACGTGCTGTTCTTTCATGAACCAGCGCGGCTCGTAGGCGCCGATGGGAATGAGCGCGATGTCGAAGCCGCCGCCTTGCTGTCGCGCTGCAAAGTGGCGCGCCACGTCGCTGAAGTCGCGGCTGTAGCCGGTGTCACCGGCGAAGAACAGGTGCGCGTCGGGGGCGAACAGCGCCCAGCCGCCCCACAGCGTCTGCAGCCGGTCGGTAAGGCTGCGGCCCGACCAGTGCTGCACGGGCGTCATCACCACCTCCACCGCACCCAGCCGGTGCGATTGCCACCAGTCCATCTCGACGGCGTTGCTGATGCCCAGGTCGGCCAGCCAGGCCTTCAGCCCCAGCGGCACCAGGAACAGGGGCGCGCCGCCGGCCTGGCCGTTCAGCGCCTGCAACGACGGCGCATCGCAGTGGTCGTAGTGGTTGTGCGAAACCACCACCAGATCGATGCGGGGCAGCTGCGCCAGTGCCAGGCCCGGCGCGTGTGCGCGCCTGGGCCCGGCGAAGGACAGCGGCGACGCGCGCTCGGAAAAGATGGGGTCGGTCAACAGGTTGATGCCGCCCACCTGCGCCAGCACGGTGGCATGGCCGATCCACGTCACCGCCGGCTGCATCGCCGCGCCAGCGCGGGCGTTGGCGTGGATATAGGCCAGGTCGGGCGCCAGGCTGGGTGTGGGCGTGGCGGGCGCGGGCGGCAGGCCCTCGCGCACCGCGTTCCAGCGCCAGCGCAGGAAGTCGGCCATGCCGCGCGGCGCGAAATCCATGTAGTTGTTCTGGAAGCCACCATTGCGGTGGTGAGGCGGCGGGTCGGTAGCGATGGCGGTGTCGGCTGCATGGACGGTATTGGCAGCGTTGGCTGCCAAGGCAAGGGCGCACAGGGACCACCACTGCGCACTGCGGCGACGCACGAAGTTTGAAGTCATCTCCAGCATGATTGCAGCGCGCCGCATCCTCTGCCGGCATCGGGACTTGAGGCACCCGGACTGGTGCGCACGCACCACAAAGGGCCGAAGAGGCGTGCGGGTTTCTTCGTATAATCGACAGGCTTTGCTGCACACACCCAAACCATTGGGCCAGAGAATGGCGATCGAACGGCACCTGCGGACCGGCACCATTCAGGCCTGGGATGAAGAAGATGGGGTGGACAGCTGGAAGGCTCAGGCCTTCAAGCCGCTGACGGCAGAGGAAGCGTCAGCGCTGCGCGCAAAAGAGCCGCCACTTTCACCGTGGCGGGTGCTGGCGGTGCAGGCCACGGTGGGGGTGGTGTTGGCGCTGATGGCGCTGCTGGCCACGCAGAGGACGGAGGTGGCGTGGTCGGTGCTGTATGGCGCGGCCACGGTGGTGTTGCCGGGTGCATTGATGGCACGTGGCATGACCAGCAAGCTCTCCAGCATGTCGCCTGGCAGCAGCGCTGTCAGCTTCATGTTGTGGGAGATGGTCAAGATAGCGGTTTCGGTGGCCATGCTCGCGCTGGCGCCGAAGATCGTGCAGCCCCTGGTCTGGCCGGCATTGCTGGTGGGTCTGGTGGTGTGCATGAAGGTGTATTGGCTGGCGCTGTTGTGGCGCCGCCGCGTGAAGAGTTGAACTGATAGAACCACGCAACAGCGCAACACAACAGCGAATCCAGCATGGCAGCAGAAGCTAACGTCGCAAACGCCGCCGCAAACGCGGCCGCCGAACACGGCCCGACCTC
>JANNGN010000271.1:0-3496 GCA_031403895.1 Rubrivivax sp.
GAATCGGTGGTGCGGCGCCTGTTTCCGCGTCCGGATGTGACATTGCCCTTGGAATGCGTACCCCACAACCGAGTCACGAATTGACTTGATCGGCTTGCTTGAACCGCACCGGGCTGACGCAAGCCAGTGTCGAGTGCAGCCGGGGCTGGATGTTCCCGAGCAGCCACGCAATGGTTTCGACCTTGGCTCGAGCACTTGCAAACCCAAGGCGTCGTTGTAGAACCGCAGCGATGCGTGCAGATCGGTGATGCGCACCATCGTGTGGAGATACTGCATGTGCGTGTGAACCGACGGCTTGGATTGGTCGGGATGGGTTGCTCCGTCGAACGCGGCGTTACTGCTTTGCGCCTTCTACCAGCCGGCGCCCCAGTGACACCGCATAGGGCGCTGCGCGGGCGGCCAGCATCGGGTCGTCCGATGGCTCCACCCCCTTGGGCAACAGCATCGGGTTGTAGGTCGTGGCAAGGCATGCGCCGCTGGCGTCAGTTGAAACGGCCTTGATGGTGAGGCGGCCCAGGGTCACTTTCTTGCGGTCGGCAGGCAATGGGGTCACTGCGCTGTCGATCCGGTCGCCCGGCTGCGCCAGTTGCAGATTGAAGTCAAATGCCACGCCACCTGCGGCCACCCGCTGGCGCAAGTCATCGATCAGGAAGTCGGCTCCCTTGGCCTTGGCTTCGTCGTCGCTCAGGTTCTGGGTGCCGCCCACGGGCTCGAAAATCCACTTGCCAACCTGCTTCTTGCCTGCGGCATCCACAAAGTAGAAGCCGTGCACGCCCCAGTAGTTCACCGCGCCGAAGCTGGCCGGCACCGGCTGGCCGGCAAAGTACTTGCCTTGCAGCAGCACCTCAGGGTTGGCATCGGTGAAGGCCTTGACTTTGTCGGCGTCAGGCTTCTTGGTGAGTGGGTCGGGCGCCAGGGACGTCAGCCGCCCAAGCAACTGCTGCGGCGAGGCAGCACCAAACAGCGGCGCCGAGATGTTGCCCATCTGCCAGGTCTCGCCGCCCGGCAAGTCAAACTGCAGTGCCAGATTGCGCTGACTCCTGGCGTTATCAGGCGCCTTGGGGTTGCCACCGCCCACCGAAAACCGCGCGGTCACAGGCACCGGCTTGCCGCTGAAAGCAGACGCCACCGACAGCGCACGGCCGTCAGCGCTGCCAACAAATTCGCCGCTGGCGCAAACACCTTTGGCGCCAGAGCGGCGAAAGCCTTCGAACTTGCCGCCGGCGCGCTCGAAGGCGTCCACCATCAAAGTGGGGTCGACCTGCGCCATGGCGGGCAGACCCACCAACAACGTCGCCAGGCCAACGGCTTTGCAAACCAGCGCGGGCGCGCTCAACGATTGAATCATCATGGTTTCCTCGGAACAAACAGTTTGGGTGGGGGATGCAGGGCTGCCCGCAGCGTCAGACGCCACGGTCCTTCAGCCAGTCGGCGGCCAGCTTCTGGGCGTAAACGGCGGCAGTCTTGTCGTACGTGGGGCGGTAGTCGGCGTTGAAACCGTGGTTGACGTTGGGGAACACCACAATCTCAGAGCCACTGCCTGACTTGACGATTCCGGCCCGCATCTGGTCGATCACGGCCGGTTTCACAAAGCCGTCAATGCCGGCGTACAGGCCCAGCACCGGCACCCTCAGATTGGCAGCGAAGTCCACCGGATCTTGCGGCTTGATGGGCGACTTCATGCCGTCGAGCAAGCCGTAGTACGACACCGCCGCCTTCAGCTTGGGGTTGTGGTTGGCATACACCCACGCAGCGCGCCCACCCCAGCAGTAGCCCACCAGGCCCAGACGCGATGCGTCAGCCTTGCCGCTGGCCTGGGCAAAGGCCACCGCTGCGTCCAGGTCGCTGTTGACTTGGGCGTCTGGCACCTTGGCCACCACAGTCGAAAGGATGGTGCCGATGTCAGTCATTTTTGAAACGTCGCCCTGGCGCGCATACAGCTCGGGGGCGATTGCGCAATAGCCCAGCTTGGCGTAGCGGCGGCACATGTCCTTGATGTGCTCATGCACACCGAAGATTTCCTGCACCACCAACAGCACCGGGAACTTGCCCCCACTTGCTGGCATGGCACGGTAGGCGGGCATGCGGCCGTCGGCCACCGGCACGCTCACCTCGCCGGCCACCAGGCCGACGCTGTCCGTGGTGATGGCCTGCGCCAGCACCGGGTTCGACGCCACCGCAAAGCCTGAGGCCAGCGATGTCATGACGAAGCCGCGGCGCGACAAGCCCATGTCGAGCGTGTCACAGGCGGTGTCGGAATTCTGGAAGTCAATCGGCTTCAAGCCATAGTCCATCAGTCTCATCTAAATCTCCGGTTGCGTGGTTGTGGGAAAAGGGTTGCTTCGGTGCAAAACGGGTCAGCCATTGGTGCCCAGGGCAGTGCGCAACGCCTGCAGCCGGGCGGTCATGGCCTGGCGCTCAGGTGCCGAGCAATGCGTCCTGCAGGCCACCTGCGCATGCACGGCATGGGCGCGCTTGTGCAGTGCGCGGCCTGCGGGCGTGAGGCTGATCACCACCGACCGGTCGTCGCTGCTGCTGCGCTGGCGCAGCAGCAGCTCGAGCCCCACCAGCTTGCGCACCAGCGGCACCAGCGTGCCTGAGTCAAGTGCCACGGCCTGCGCCAACGCGCCAGCGGTCAGCGTGCCGTGCTGCCACAGCGCCAACATCACCACGTACTGCGGGTAGGTCAGCCCCAGTGGCTTGAGCAGCGGGCGGTAGGTCTTGGTCATCGCCAGTGAGGCTGCGTAGAGGGCGAAGCACAACTGGTTCTGCAAGAACAAGTCAGCCGCTGGTGGTGTAGTGGTCTTGGACATTGAACATTCTGCGATTGGCGAGTGTAGGTATATTCTTGCACTCAAGTAACTCGTACAAACGCTACTTTGGGCCGTTGCGCCAGCGCGCGGTATGCAGAGCCGACCGCCCACCCACGAAACACAACGCAAGGAAGCCAACGGTCCTTATGGAGATCTCTCCATAAAGAGTCGTCAACGGCCCGCTGGCTTTCGACCACGCAGCATTCACCCGAGGCGGTTGGGCTTGCAGGATCGTGTCACCCCGATGCAACTGATCAGGACTCAAGCGCCCTGATCACGGGGCCGAACTCGCGGCCGACGACGGCAGCGCCTTCAGGTGGCTCGCCATCGCGCGCAGGTCGGCGTACGACGGGTGCAGCCTGCTGCTGAATCTGGGTTCAGGGCTTGGCCTTTCGAGGTGCCGACGTTGGATTGAACCGCAGGTCCAACGCAAAGTGCGCGCTGCGGAGCAGCTTGAAAAGGTTCACGGCGCTGGTCACGTCGATGAGCAAATTCCAGGAGTGGGAACTGACCCCACTCGGTAGCACGATCAGCGGATGCATCGCGAGCAGCACGTCCCCGAACGCCTGCTGCGCTAGGCTGACGACACCCGGTTGCAGCCAGTGAAGATTCGGAATCGCCGCCAGGTCGACCACGTGAACCTGCGCGGGGTCATTGATCGCGATTTCAAGCAGCGTGTGCGG
>JANNGN010000272.1:0-3823 GCA_031403895.1 Rubrivivax sp.
TTGCGCAGCGCCCGGTAGGCCACCATCTGGTCAACCGCGCTGACCGTCAGGAAGACGTTGATGCCGCGGCTGTAGGCCTCGTCACCGTATTGCGCGTAGATCAACTGGCGCGCCGTCTCGGCCACGAATTCGCCATGCACGAGGCTGTCGGACTGGGTGCGGTAGCGCAGCACCTGGGCCTGGGCCTCGTCATGCTGCGCTTCGGTGATGAAGCCGCCCACGAACATGCGGTCAATGATGTAGCGCTGGCGCGAGGTGGCGCGCTTGGGATTGGTGACCGGGTTATAGGCCGAGGGCGCTTTGGGCAGCCCGGCCAGCATGGCGGCTTCAGCGATGCTGACTTCCTTCAGCTTCTTGCCGAAGTAGATTTCCGATGCCGCCGCAAAACCGTTCGCGCGCTGGCCCAGAAAAATCTGGTTCATGTACAGCTCCAGGATCTGGTCCTTGCCCAGCAGCCTCTCGATCTTTAGCGCCAGCAGGATTTCGTAGATCTTGCGCGTGAAGGTCTTCTCGCTGGACAAGTAGAAGTTGCGCGCGACCTGCATCGTGATGGTGGAAGCGCCCTGGCTGCGCGCGTCGCGAAGGTTTTCGATGGCCGCGCGCGCCACGCCTTTGTAGTCAACGCCGCCGTGCTGGTAGAAGCGGGCATCCTCGGCCGCCAGCACGGCATCCTTCATGACTTGGGGAATCTCGGCGATTGGCATGAAGTTGCGGCGCTCTTCACCGTACTCACCGAACTGCACGCCGTCAGAAGAGAACACCCGCAATGGCAGCTTCGGCCGGTAGTCGGTCAGGCTGCTGATTTCGGGCAGGTTGGGATACGCCACCGCCAGCGCCAGCCCCACCAGGATCAGGATTGAGACGAACGCAGCGGCCAGCAGCCCCAGAACCCACGCTGCACCACGCCCCAGAGTCCGTGGCCACCGCGCACTGGCAGCAGTCTGGGTGGACGAATCGGGTGAAGACTTTTGCGGTGCGGGATCGCTCATGGGTATCCCGGCTAACGGGTCGTGGTGATTATAGGAACCCTGGGCTGCAAGAGCAGCCGACACACCTGCTAACCGCCTGCGAGGCATGGCCGTGAATTTCTACACGAGGCACCGGGCCGTATTCGGGTTGCCCCTTGCAGGTGGCTTGCGCGTTGTTTCAACTGCTGCAACTCGCGTCAACCGTTGGCAACGTTTAGGGACACTGTGCTCCCGCTTTTTCTTTGTTGTTCAAGGACTTTACTGCTAGCATTGAAGTAACTTCTTAACAAGCTCGGGGCCAGTGTCAAGTGATTTCTGAGCAGTTTCGTGAGCGGTTCAGTGAGCACTTCACAAGGTGCTTTTCACCGCAGCGCTTCATGGCCAAGGAGTAGGTATCTTGGGATTTCTGGACGCATTGCTCGGCCGCAAGCACCCCCCCGTGATCGGGTTGGACATCAGCTCTTCCAGCGTCAAGCTGGTGGAGCTGGACCAAACCGCAACAGGCGAATTCGTGCTTGAACGTTTCGCATCCGAGCCTTTTGAAAAAGGCTGGATCACCGACGGCCAGATCGAAAAATTCGATGAGGTCGCCGCAGCCGTCAAGCGTGTGCTGTCCAAGAGCGGCAGCAAGACGCGCAACGTCGTCATGGCCATGCCTCAATCGGCCGTCATCACGAAGAAGATCATGCTGCCCGCGGGCTTGCGCGAAGAAGAAATGGAACTGCAGGTCGAGTCCGAGGCCAATCAGTACATCCCGTTTTCGCTGGACGAGGTGAGCCTCGACTTCTGCGTCATCGGCCCGAGCCCCACGTCGGCGGGCGATGTCGAGGTGCTGATCGCCGCGTCCCGCAAGGACCGTGTGCAGGACCGCCAGGGCCTGGCCGAAGCCGCCGGCCTGAAGCCCGTCGTGCTGGACATCGAATCGCACGCGTCGCGCATGGCCATGAGCCGCGTCGTCGCCGCGCTGCCCAACGAGGGCCGCGACGCGCTGGTGGCGCTGTTCGAAATCGGCGCCGACACCACGAGCCTGAAGGTGCTGCGCGACGACGAAATGCTCTATGACCGCGACCAGGCATTCGGCGGCTCGCAGTTGACGCAACTCATCTCGCGACAGTACGGTTTTTCCTTCGAGGAAGCCGAAGCCAAGAAGCTGTCGGGTGACCTGCCCGAGGACTACGAAGCGGCCATCCTGGCACCTTTTGTTGACAGCCTCTCACAAGAGATCGGCCGCGCACTGCAGTACTTCTTCACCAGCACGCCGCACCACAAGGTGCATTACGTGATGCTGGCCGGCGGCACCGCCACGCTGCCCGGCTTGAAGGACAGGGTCACCGACCTCACGGGCTTTGCGTCCAACGTGGTGAACCCATTCGAGAACATGCAACTCGGTTCTGCCGTGCGTGAGAGCCGGGTACGGCGCGAGGCGCCCTCGTACCTGACGGCTTGCGGGCTGGCCATGCGGAGGTTCCTCCAGTGATCCTGATCAACCTGCTGCCGCACCGTGAGGTGCGGCGCAACCAGCGCAAGCGCTCATTCTTCATCGGCCTGGGCGCTTGTGTGCTGGGTGGTGTGGCGATCGTCGGCATCTGGTATTCGGTGCTGCAGCAGATGACTGCGGCGCAGGACTCGCGCAACAATTTCCTGAAGGCCGAAATCGCCCGCCTGGACTTGCAGATCAAGGACATCGCCACCCTTCGCGGCGAGATTGAAGCCTTGAAAGCGCGTCAGCGGGCGGTGGAAGACCTGCAGACCGACCGCAACGTGCCGGTGCATCTGCTGAACGAACTGGTGCGCCAGACGCCCGAGGGCGTGTACCTGGGCACCATCAAGCAAAACGGCCAGGTAGTGGCAATCACCGGCACCGCGCAGACCAATGAGCGGGTTTCCGAATTCCTGCGCAACACGCTCTACAACTCACCCTGGCTGGAAAAGCCCGAACTCGTCGAGATCAAGGTCGCGACGCTGACCGCAGCCAACCGCGAGCAGCGCCGCTTGTTCGACTTTTCAATGCGCGTCACGCTCAAGCGCCCGCAAACCAGCGCTGGTCCTGCACGTGCAGCCTCGGGCGCTGCGGGCTCGGCAGCAACGCCCGTCAAAGCATCCTGAGGGCGACATGGCCAAAGCATCGACCCTCAATTTCGAGATGAGCAGCTTGCTCGACAACGCGGCCGGGCAGTTCCGCAACCTCAATCCGAACGAGCCTGGCCAGTGGCCGACGCTGCCCAAGGCAGCCGCCTGGTTCACAGCCGTGGCCATCGCCGTGGTGGCTGGCTGGTTCCTGCTGCTGAACACCGCCACCGACGAACTTGAAACCTCGCGCCTGCAAGAGCCCAAGTTGCAGGCCGACTACGTCTCGCGCTTGCGCCAGGCCGTGAACCTGAGCGAGTTGCGCAAGCAGAAGCTGCAAGTCCAGGAATACGTCACTCAACTTGAAAAGCAGCTACCCGGCAAGGCCGAAATGGACGCGCTGCTGTCCGACATCAACCAGGCCGGCCTGGGGCGTGGCTTGCAGTTCGAACTGTTCAGGCCCGGCCAGATGCAGATCAAGGACTACTACGCCGAACTGCCGATCTCCATCCGCGTCAATGGCCGCTATCACGACATCGGGTCCTTCGCCGCCGACGTGGCCAACCTGTCGCGCATCGTGACGCTGCAAAACCTCAACATCACGCCTGTGCCGGGCAAGGATGCGGCAGGCGCGCTGATCATGGAGGCCACGGCGCGCACCTACCGCTACCTGGACGCGACCGAGATTGCCGAACAACGCCAGGTTGCCGCCGCCAAGGCGCCAGGAGCCAAGAAGTGATGCGCGGCAAACTGTGCGCCGCTGCGGCAGCAGCAATCTTGCTGGGCGC
>JANNGN010000273.1:0-3975 GCA_031403895.1 Rubrivivax sp.
CTGGCTGCAGACCGACGCCGCCAACGACGGCGGCCCGCTGTCCCTGCTGGCCGACAAGCTGCGCGCCGCTGGCGTGCTGCCCTCGTCGCCTGGCGCCGCTGCGCGTGCCGCGCGCCTGGCCCTGATGGAACGCGAGCGCACCAATGAACTGGCCGAAGTCGTGCTGGAAGATCTGGCGCTGTCCTTCGAGCTGCTGCGCCTGGTGAACACGGCGCAAGTGCGCGGCGCCCAGGTGGCGGGCAGCGGCCCGGTGCTGACGGTGCGCCGCGCCATCGCCATGCTCGGGCTGGACGGCGTGCGCCGCGCCGCGCTGGCGCTGCGCACCTGGCCGGGCCCTTTGCAGCCGGCAGGCGCCCAGCAGTTGCAGACCCTGGTCGATCGCTGCAAGCGCGCCGGCCGCGTCGCGATGGCATTGCGCCCGGCCGGCTACGACGGCGAAGTGGTGTACCTGATCGCGCTGCTGCAGAGCCTGGGCCGGCTGGTGGTGCATTACCACTTTGCCGATGAAGCGCAGCAAATCCGCCGCCTGATGCAAGCCGCGCCGCCAGCGCGCGCTGGCGAACCCGACGAGCCCGGCATGACCGAAGAAGCCGCCGCTTACGCCGTGCTGGGCACCGACATCGAAGGCATCGGCGCCGCCGTGGCACGCCACTGGGGCCTGGACGACAGCGTGCTGGCGATGGTGCGGCGCCTGCCGCTGGCCACGCCCGTGCGCAGCGTGGAGGCCGACGACGACCTGCTGCGCAGCGTGGCCAGTTGCGCCAACGAAGCCGTCGATGCGCTGGCCGAACCCGCCCCCCGCGTGGCCGCTGCCGTGCAGCGCGTGGTGCAGCGCTATGGCCGCTTGCTCAACATCACGCTGCGCGACTTGCAGGCTGCACTGCAGGGCAAGGTTGCAAGCGCCGCAACCGCCAGCGCAGCGATGGCCGACACCACCAACGCACCGCTCGACGAGCTTGTCGCAGCCACTGCCGCACCCATTCCCGAGGTCACGCCGTGACGGCCGCCGTGCTGCCGGTGCGCCACCTGGCGCGCTTTCAGCTGCTGCGTGAACTGGGCCGTGGCGCGCAAGCCGTGGTCTGGCTGGCGCACGACCCGCGGCTGGACCGCGAGGTGGCGGTCAAGCTGCTCAACGCCGAGGCCGATGCATCCACGCGCCATGAATGGCTCAACGAAGCGCGCGCGGTAAGCCGCCTCAAGCACCCGAACGTGGTGCCGGTGTTCGAGGCCGACGAGCACGAAGGCCAGTCCTACCTGGTCTTCGAATACGTCGAAGGCCCGACGCTGCAGGAACTGCGCCGCAAGCGTCCGGCCATGCCTGCGCGCGAGGCGGTGACGCTGCTGCTCGGTGTGCTGGACGCACTGGCTGCGGCACATGCACTGGGCATCGTGCACCGCGACCTGAAGCCGTCGAACATCCTGCTGGGCAAGGATGGCGACAGCAGCGGCCGGCCGCGCGTGATGGACTTCGGCATTGCGGCGCGGGTTTCGCAAGGTGCGGCGCAGGGTGACGGCAGGATCGTCGGCACCCCCGGCTACATGTCGCCCGAAGCCGCGCGTGGCGAAGCGCCGCACCCGGCGATGGACGTGTTCTCGGCCGGCGTGATGCTGGGCGAACTGCTGGCTGGCGCGCCGCTGATGCGCGAAAGCGACCCCTACCGCTTCATTGCCCGCGTGCAGCAGGAAGACCTGCACCTGCCGGCCAGCGTGAAGGTGGACGACATCTTGCGCGGCATCGTGCAGCGCGCGCTGGCGCGCTCGGCGGCAGAGCGCTACGACAGCGCGCGCTCGATGCACCAGGCGCTGCAAAGCTGGCTCACGCCCGAGCAAGTGCCCATCGACAGCGACACCAGCCACGCCACGCTTGAATTCCTGCTGCGCCGCATGCGCCACAAGACCGACTTCCCGGCGCTGTCGAATTCGGTCGTGCGCATCCAGCGCGTGGCCATGTCAGAAACCGAAAGCCTGGCCAGCCTGTCCGAAGAAATCCTGAAGGATGTGTCGCTCACCAACAAGCTGCTGCGCATGGTCAACACCGCAAATTTCAGCTCGGTGGCGGGCGGCGGCATCGGCACCGTGTCGCGCGCGGTGGCACTGGTGGGCTTTGCTGGCATCCGCAACATGGCGCTCTCGGTGATCCTGCTCGAACACATGGGCGACAAGGGCCATGCCGCACTCTTGAAGGAAGAATTCCTGCGCGCGCTGATGGCCGGCACGCTGGCCGCTGAGCTGACACCGGTGGCGCGCGAAGGCGAAGACGTTTTCCTGGCCGCGATGTTCCAGAACCTCGGACGCCTGCTCACTGAGTACTACTTTCCCGAAGAGGCGCTGCAGATTCGCCAGCACCTGGGCTCGGGCTCTGCGGCCCTGCCCACACCGGCGGCGCGCGAGGCCGAAGCGCGCAAGGTGCTGGGCCTGTCCTTCGACGAACTGGGCGCCGGCGTGGCCAAGGCCTGGGGCTTGCCCGACACCCTGCAGCGTGCGCTGCGCAGTCCCGTAGGCGCGGTGCCGCCACGCGCGGTGGACCGCAATGCCGACCAGGGTGTGGAGCGCATGCGCTGGCTGGCGCGCGGCGCCAATGCACTCACCGACGCCTTGCTCAGTGCCGACGGCGACGCGCAGGCCGCTGCGCTTGCCGCTGTCGCCGAAAGCTACGCGCCAGCGCTGGGCCTGCAGCCGCGCGACATGCTGCAGTCAGTGCTGGCAGCACGCACCCGGCTGTCGCACCTGGCGCAGGCGATGGGCCTGCAAGTGGCGGCCGGCGCACCCGCACGGCGTTTGCTGCAAACCACTGCGGCGCCGGCTGGCCCGGCGGGCGGCCTGGAGCGCACGCTGGTTTCGCCGCGCGCCGGATCGGGCGCGGTGCAGGCCCGCCTGACCCAGGGTCTGGACGGTGTGCGCGAAGCCGTGGCCAAAAAATCGATGCGGCTGAACGAAGTGCTCAACCTGGTGCTGGAAACGATGCAGCAGGCGCTTGACCTGCGCTGCGTCGTGTTCTGCCTGCGCGAACCAAAGAGCGGCCACCTGGTGGGCCGTGTGGCGCTGGGGGTGGGCTCATCAGAGATCAGCGCGGCCTTCCGCGTGGCACCGCAAGCGGCTGCCGGCACCGACCTCTTTGCGGCCGTCTGCACCAAGGGCGCCGACCTGCTGATCGCCGACGCGAAGTCGGTGGCCACGCGCCTGCCGGCCTGGTACCGGCAGCGTGTCAATGCGCCCACCTTCTTGCTGCTGCCGATGCACCTCAAAGGCGCGCCGATCGGGCTTATCTACGCCGACAAGGCGGTAGCGGGGGCGATCCAGCTGGGCGAGGCCGAACTGGCGCTGCTGCGCGGGCTGCGCGACCAGGCGGTGGCGGCGTTTGGCAAGGGCGCGGGCTGACGAGATCCCGCTGGGCCGGCTTGCCTGGCCATCCTGGCGTACAGAGGTGACGAGCCTTACCCCCGGCACTGGTCGCAACGCTAAGGGCTGCTTGGTTCCCCACCTGACCCGGTTGGGCGCGCTTCCATGCGGGGAGGCCCGTCAGGGCCAATTGTAGGCGAGCGGGCTGGCCGGGTCGGCGACAACACGGGTCAGCACACTTCAGCGCAACTGCAAGTCCTGGCCGCTGAAAGTGACACCCAGCGGCTCGATGTGCAGCTGCTTGTCACCGGCTTCGACCCGCCCCGCCACCCAGGCATCAATGCCGCAGGCCTGCGACACGGCCACCGCGCGTTCGGCGTCGTCGGCATTCACGTACAGCGCAAAGCCGGCGCCCATGTTCAGCGTGCCGTAGGCCTGGGCGTCGTCCTGCCCCGCTTGGCTCTGGATGAAGCGCAGCACCGGTGGCACCGGCGGCACGGTGTGGATGCGGTAGGCCAGCCGCTTGGGGTGGCGCAGCAGCTTGCGCCAGCCGTGGCCGGTGATGTTGGCGGCGTAGTGAACGCGCACGCCGGCAGCGGCCAGCGCTTCGGTGACCGGCGAATACAGCACGGTGGG
>JANNGN010000274.1:0-5535 GCA_031403895.1 Rubrivivax sp.
ATCGACTCGGCGGCGTCGGGGCGCTCGTCGTCGCTGTCGCGTGTCGTGCTTTCCAGCTGCGGCTGCGTCTGCGCGCGGCGCAGGCTGTCGATGGCGCGGTTGCGCGCGATGTGCGTCAGCCAGGTCAGCGGCTGGCTGCGCGCAGCGTCAAAGCTGCCGGCGGCTTTCCAGACCGAGACATAGACCTCCTGCAGCAGGTCTTCGGCGAGCGCGCGATTGCGCTGGATGCGCAACACCACCGCCAGCAGGTGGCCGCTGGTGCGGTCGTACAGCGCCGAGAAGCAGGCACGGTCGCCCATGCCGACGCGCGCCAGCAGGCTGGCCAGCTCGCGGCTGCGCTGCGGCCAGTCTTGTTCGTCCACCTTGTTGTTCATCTTGCCCCCTTGGCGCTACGCGCCGTCCCCCCGAGGGGGAAATCGCACTCGGCAAAGCCTTCATTGCTCATGCTCGGTCCCTACAATCTCTGCGATGTCTCTTGAACACCAGTTTGTACTCACGCTTGCCTGCCCCGACGCCAAAGGCATCGTGTACGCGGTGTCGGGTTTGCTGTACCAGGCCGGCTGCAACATTGTCGATTCGCAGCAGTTTGGCGATCTTGATGGTGACGACGCCACCGGCCTGTTCTTCATGCGGGTGCATTTTCAGGCGCCGCTGCAATTGGCCAGCGAACACACGCTGGCTGCATTGTTCCAGCATACGGAGCAACAGTTCGGCATGGACGTGCAGTTCCACGCCATCGCCAAGCGGCCGCGTGTGCTGCTGATGGTCAGCCAGCACGGCCACTGCCTGAACGACTTGCTGTTCCGCTGGAAGAGTGGTTCGCTGGCGGTGGACGTGGCGGCCATCGTGTCCAACCACACGGCGTTTGCCGAACTGGCGGGCAGCTATGGCATCCCGTTTCACCACCTGCCGCTCGAAGGTGGCACGGATGGCAAAGTCTCGGTGCAGACCAAACGCGCGCAAGAGCTGCAAGTGCAGGCGCTGGTCGAGCAAGAGCGCATCGACCTCGTTGTGCTGGCGCGCTACATGCAGATCCTGAGCAGCGACTTCTGCCAGGCACTCGCCGGCCGCGCCATCAACATCCACCACAGCTTCCTGCCCAGCTTCAAGGGCGCGCGGCCGTACTTCCAGGCCCACGCTCGGGGTGTGAAGCTGATTGGCGCTACGGCGCACTACGTCACCGCCGAACTCGACGAAGGCCCGATCATCGAACAGGACGTGCAGCGCGTGGACCACACGCTGTCGGCCGAGGACTTCACGGCCGTCGGCCGCGATATCGAATGCATGGTGCTGGCGCGCGCGGTGCGCTGGCATGTTGAGCACCGCGTGCTGGTCAATGGCCACAAGTGCGTGGTCTTTCGCTAACGGCCTGGTTGCATGGCCCGCCGACCGAACCCGCCGCCCCCCGCTGCCACGCTGCACGGCAGCGCCGACGACGTGGAAGCGCAGTTCTACGAAGCGCTGCAGCACGCCGACATCGAGCGCCTGATGGCCGTCTGGGCCGACGACGACGAGATCGTCTGCGTACACCCGGGTGGCGGCCGCGCGATTGGCGCTGCCGCCATCCGCGCCACCTTCGAAGCCGTGTTTGCCAACGGCGGCCTGGCGGTGCGGCCCGAGCAGGTACACCGCCTGCTGCACATCGGCAGCGCGCTGCACCACCTGGTGGAGCGCATCGACATCAAGACCCAACAAGGCCCGCAAAGCGCCTGGGTTCTGGCAACAAACCTGTACGTGAAAACGGCGCAGGGCTGGCGTTTGGTGTCGCACCACGCCAGCCCGGGCCTGCCGCATCAACCACCCGAGCTGGGCGGCAACACGCCAGCCCAGACGGCCACGTTGCACTAGCGGTGCAGGGCTACTGCGCACCGCCGTGGTTGCCCGGCGGCAATCTGCAGACGATCTGGGCCGCCACGCTTTCACGCCGCCACCTCGGCGCTGCGCCGCGCTTCACGCGTGAACGCTGGGCCACGCCCGATGGTGACTTCATCGATGTCGATCATTTGCTGCGCGAAGGCGCTTCGGCGGCGCGTCCCCTGGCGCGTCCCCTGGCGCGTCACCTGGTGCTGTTCCACGGCCTGGAGGGCAGCAGCCAGAGCCAGTACGCGCAGGCCTTCGGCGCCATTGCGCAGCAGCGCGGTTGGGGCTACAGCGTGCCGCACTTCCGCGGCTGCAGCGGCGAACTCAACCGCGCTCCGCGCGCCTACCACTCGGGCGACTTTGAAGAGGTCGGCTGGATCTTGCAGCGCCTGCGCGCGGCCAGCAGCGCGCCACTGCTGGCAGTGGGTGTTTCGCTCGGCGGCAACGCGCTGTTGCGCTGGGCGCAAGAGGCCGGCGACAGCGCTGGCGCCACCGCCGCCAGCGTGGCGGCGGTGTCCTCGCCCATCGACCTGGCCGCTTCCGGGCGCGCCATCGACCAGGGCTTCAACTGGCTTGTCTATTCGCGCATGTTCCTGGCCACCATGAAGCCCAAGGCGCTGGCGAAATTGAAACAGCACCCGGGCCTGTTCGACCGCGACAAGCTCGCCGGTGCGCGCACGCTCTTTGAATTCGACAACATCTTCACCGCGCCGCTGCACGGCTACAAGGACACGCCCGACTACTGGGCGCGGGCGTCGGCCAAGCCGCACCTGGCGCAGGTGCGCATCCCGGCCCTGGTGCTGAATGCGCGCAACGACCCCTTCGTGCCGGCGGCCTGCCTGCCCGCTGCGGCCGATGTCGGGCGCAGCGTCACGCTGTGGCAACCGGCGCAGGGCGGGCACGTCGGCTTCCCGCAGGGCGGCTATCCGTCTGATGTGCTGGCCATGCCGCAGGCGGTGACGGACTGGTTGGCACAGCACGGCTGATCGTGCTTCCACATTGCCGCCTGAGCGTGTACCTTCGCCGCCATGGATGACATCGTCAAAGCCGCGCTGCTGAAGTGGCCCGACGTGCCGCACTGCTACGGCTGGCTGGCGCTGGACGCGCGCGGCGACTGGTACATGCGCGACGACCGCATCCAGCACCGTGGCCCCTTCCCGCAGGTCAAGGGCAGCCGCATCGAACACGACAAGTTGCTGGCCTTCATCCAGCGCAACTACGGCCACGACGAGGCCGGCGCCTGGTTCTTCCAGAACGGGCCGCAGCGGGTTTATGTGGAACTGGAGGCCGCGCCCTGGGTCTGGCGCGTGGAGGTCGATGCGGGTGGCTTCAGCGTCCACAGCCACACCGGCCTGTCCGCGAGCCTGTCCGATCAAGCGCAGGCCTGCTGGCTGGACGAAAACGGCCGCCTGTTCCTGGCCACCGACATCGGCTTCGGCCTGGTGCACACGATGGACATGGGCATTGCCGCGCAGGCGGTTGAAAGCGGCCACTGGCAACCTGCTGAGATGCCCTGGGCGCAAATGCCAGGGCATTTCGCTTTCCAGCTCAAACCCGCGCCGGGCGCGGCGCAAAGGTAGGCGCTTGTTCACGCCTGGCTGTACGCGGCCCTGACAGGCCCGGATGCAGACGCAGACAGCAGGGATCAACCGCCCAGCAAAAAGCCGCCCGCAGGCGGCCTTTTGTCACGTCGCCAGAGCGGCTCAGTTCGGCGCGCTCGCGGCCGCTGATGCGGCTGATGCAGCGGCTGCGGGCGCCTTCGGCTCTTCGAGCTTGGCGCCACTGCTGTTGGCCATGTAAACCACGGCGCGGCCGATTTCATGGTCGCTGTAGTCGCCGCCGCCCTGCGCGCCCATCGCGCCTTTGCCCTTGAGGGACGAGTTCAGCATCGAGTCATAGCCGGTCTTGATGCGCGGTGCCCACAGCGCTGCGTCCCCTAACTTCGGCGCACCTGCGGCACCCGCCGCGTGGCAGGCCGAACACTGCGCGGCATAAACCTGTTCACCGGTGCGCACCACGGCTGGCG
This sequence comes from Rubrivivax sp., assembly GCA_031403895.1. GTDB lineage: Bacteria > Pseudomonadota > Gammaproteobacteria > Burkholderiales > Burkholderiaceae_C > Rubrivivax. Next base: position 3,887 of record JANNGN010000274.1, read on the forward strand.
CTGACGCGTCGCGGATTTCGACCGAACCCACGCGCTGTAGCCGCTTGGCCACCGCTTCGGCCTGCAAGCCGTCGCTGCCGGCGCCCGCCTTGTCGCCAAAGTCAACGTAGTTGACGAGCATGATGATGGCGATGATCGGCACGATGAAAGACGCCAGCACGGCCACGATGAGCTGTTTGGGCGTCTTGATCGGGCCTTCATGCGGGCCTTCTTGGTGGTCTTCAACAGGCCCGTCGTGCGGCGCGGGGTGGTGCTGCGGTTCGCTCATGAAATCCTCGAAATGGCGCGGCCCTGAAGCGGGCTGAAAGCCGCAAAGTATAAAGGTGCAGTCCCAGCCGCCTGGCCGCTGCCAAGGCGCGCTGACCCCCGGCGCTAGAATGCCGATCCCACACTGGCGACCGTGGTGAAGTGGATATCATGCGGCCCTCCGAAGGCCACGTCGCAGGTTCGATTCCTGCCGGTCGCACCAGGGTTCGGGCGCAAGGTAGATGGCGCAACCTGTGAAGGTTGCCGCGCCCGGCCCCAGCAGCGGTTTGCTTGCACTCTGACCCGTGTCGTGATGGCGCTGCGGTGCTTCAACGCCGCAAGCGCGGCAAGGTTTGAAAGAACACGCGGTCACAACTTCCCCGCCCGCTGGCTACACTGCCCCCGGCCCTGGAGTTGGGAATGCCACTGTCATCAACGCGATTGCGCTTGGCCCTGTGTGTACTTTGCCTGTGCGTGGGCATGCCGCTGGCGCCGCTGCACGCGCAGACGCCCGCACCCGTACCCGTACCCGTACCCGTACCCGCCGCCGCGCCCAGCGTCAAACGCCAGCGCCTGGCGCTGGTGGTGGGCATCGGCAACCTGGGCCCGCGGCTGGTGCTCGAATCGGCGCGGCGCGACAGCGAAGCGGTGGCCGCCGCCTTGCGCTGGGGTGGCTTCGACGTGCTGTTGCGGCTGGACCCCAGCAGTACCGAATTGCGCGCCGGCATCAAGGAATTCCGCGACCGCCTGCACGCCGACGGCATCGGCCTCATCTACTTCACCGGCCTGGCCGCCCAGGTGGACGCGCGCAACCTGCTGCTGCCCGCCGACATGACACTCAGCGACGCGCTGGCTGCGCCCGCCGTGGCCACCGTGCTGCGTGCGGTGGGCGTGCCGCTGCAGGAACTGGTGGACGCTGTGGCCGGCGGCGCCGACAGCCCGCGCCTGCTGCTGGTGGACGCCGCCTACCGCCACCCGGCACTGGCGCGGCTGACACCGCCCGGCCTGGCGCGCCAACGCCTGACGCCCGGCACGATGGCGCTGCTGGGCCATGCACCGGCAGCGCTGCAGGACGTGCCCACGGTCGCGCCGCTGCCAAACCCGCCGCCGAAGGATCTGCGCGAACTGGCCGCGTCGCGCTTTGCGCGTGTCGTGATCGATGCCTTGACGACGCCGCGCATCAGCGTGCCCGAAGCGCTGCGCGCGGTGCGGCTGGCGGTGGCCGACAGCAGCGGTGGGCAGTCGCAGCCGTGGCTGGCCGGCGACACCTTCGGGCGCGAATTTCTGGCCGACGCGGTGTTGCTGGAAGGGCCGCAGCCGACGGCCACGGCGGCCACGACTGCCCCGACGGCCACGCCGGTAACGACGGCCCCGACGGCCACGCCAAGTGCGGCGGCCTTGGC
>JANNGN010000275.1:0-2220 GCA_031403895.1 Rubrivivax sp.
TGGCGTTCGAAGGCGGGCAACGCCTCGCGGATGGCGGCCAGCACGTAGCCTGGCAGGCTGGGCGCTGCGGGGTCGGCCAGGTTGGTCAGCCGCACGCCAGGTTTGTAGGACGGCTCCACGCTGCCCAGCATCGACGAGCGCTGGCCCTTGATGAAGTCGCCCACCAGTTGCCCAGGCGCGATGTAGCCGCCGCCGCCTAGTTCATAGGCACCCGACTCCCACAGTCGCTGGAAGGCCATGCCGTCCAGCGGGCTGACGGGGCCGTCACCCGGCAGCTGGCGGTAGTCGGCGGGGTTGATGCCGACCACGATGCCGGCGTTGGCGTTGCGCTCGTTGCGGCTGTACTGGCTCATGCCGTTGGTCACCACGCGCTCGGGCTCTGAGGTGGCAGCCACCACGGTGCCGCCGGGGCACATGCAGAAGCTGTAAACGCTGCGGCCATTGCTGGCATGGTGCACCAGCTTGTAGTCGGCCGCGCCCAACACCGGGTGGCCGGCGCTGGGACCGAAACGCGCACGGTCGATCAGGCTCTGCGGGTGTTCGATTCGAAAGCCCACCGAGAAGGGCTTGGCTTCCATGAAGACGCCGCGCCCATGCAGCATCGTGAAGGTGTCGCGCGCGCTGTGGCCCAGGGCCAGCACGAGGTGGTCGGTGCGGATTTCGGTGCCGTCCTGCACCGTGACACCCCTGATGCGGCCGCCTTCAATGCGCACATCCACCACCTGCTGCCCGAAGCGCACTTCGCCGCCGAGCGCGGTGATCTCGGCACGCATCTTCTCGATCATGCTGACGAGCCTGAAGGTGCCGATGTGCGGCTTGCTGACAAAGAGGATTTCTGCGGGCGCGCCGGCCTTCACGAATTCGCTCAGCACCTTGCGCGTGAGGTGGCGCGGGTCGCTGATCTGGCTCCACAGCTTGCCGTCGCTGAAGGTGCCGGCGCCGCCTTCGCCGAATTGCACGTTGCTGCCCGGGTCCAGCACGCCCTGGCGCCACAGGCCAAAGGTGTCCTTGCTGCGCTGGCGCACTTCCCTGCCGCGCTCCAGCACGATCGGCGCCAGCCCCATCTGCGCCAGGATCAGCGCCGCAAACAGGCCGCAGGGGCCGAAGCCCACCACCACCGGTCGCGCACGACCCAGCGCTGCAAAGTCGGCCGGCGCTTGGCCGACGAACTTGTAGCGCGTGTCGGGTGCGCGGCGGATGTGCGGGTCGCCTTTGTGGCGCGCCAGCAAGGCGGCTGCGTCGGCCTCGGTGGCCAGTTCGCAGTCCACCGTGTAGATCAGCACCACCGCCGCCTTGCGCCGGGCGTCGTAGGCGCGGCGAAAGACGGTGAAGGACTTCAACGCTGCATCGGTCACGCCCAGGCGCAACAAAACCGCCGCGCGCAGCGCCTCGTCGGCGTGGCTCAGCGGCAGGCGGAGTTCAGTGATTCGGAGCATGCCCGTCATGCCCCACCAGCCCAGGAAGGGCCGCGCAGGGCCCCAGGGCTCAGCCGCCCTTCTTGGGGCGCTTGCCGGGGTTCTTCTTGCTGCGCGTGTGCGAACCGCGTTCCAAGCTGACCTTCTGGCCGCGCTGGGTGGTGACGGTGACGCCGGTGGGGGCGGCGGGGCGCGGGCTGGCCTTGCGGTCGGCTTCGGTGACTATTTTGTTGCCCATGGCAGTGGCTTTCAACTTTGAACAAAACCACGGATTAGGCCACAGCTTGCGCGCGAGCCTGGGTACACGCCGCAGATTGAGCACTGTTTTCCGCCATCCAGGCCGTGGAGTGGACCGAGGATGGAGGACAGGACGTTCGTTCCAGAAGCTCTTTGCCCAGTCCGTGGGCCTCAGGCACGTCGAACCTCGGGTTTTTTCTCTCTCGGTGGCTGCAGCGCAGGGCGAATGATGGCGGCGGTACTGCTGCCGCTCGGGCAAACCCAGTGCATACCCAGGAGAGAGACGATGACCGACCTGTCCACCCACCCCACACAGCGGGCCGGCGCCTGGTTGGCCGACTTCACGTCCGCGCTCGAGCGCAACGACATCGACGCAGCCGTCGCCCTTTTCGAACCCGACTGCTACTGGCGTGACCTGGTGGCCTTCACCTGGAACATCCGCACGCAGGAAGGGCCGCAAGCGATCCGCGCGATGCTGCAGGCGCGGCTTGCCGACACCAAGCCGAGCGCGTTTGCCGTCGAAGGCGAAGCGACCGAAGCTGAAGGCGTGGTCGATGCGTGGTTCACC
>JANNGN010000276.1:0-8545 GCA_031403895.1 Rubrivivax sp.
CAAAGCTGGCGATGGCATAAGAAAACACGATCAAGCCGTACCAGTAGGTCTGCTCGGACGGGCTGGCGGTGAACTTGCCCACCAGCGCCGGCAGCACCGGCACGATCAGGCCGACGGCGAGCATGTCGATGAGCACCACCAGCATGATGAAACGCATGGCCGCCGGGCGGCCCGCAACGGCGGTGTCAGGAGTCATCAAGGGATCAACACATCAACGGCTCAAACCGCCGTCATTCCATGCGGTAGTTCGGCGCTTCTTTCGTGATCCGCACGTCATGCACGTGGCTCTCACGGATGCCGGCGGTGGTGATCTCGACGAACTCGGCGCGCTCTTGCATGTCGGCAATGCTGGCGCAGCCGCAGTAGTGCATGGACGCGCGCAGGCCACCTGCCATCTGGAAGATGATGGACACCACCGAGCCCTTGTACGGCACCTGGCCTTCGATGCCCTCGGGCACCAGCTTGGCAGTGCTCGGGTTGTTGCCGCTGCCCTCGCTGACTTCCTGGAAGTAGCGGTCTGCACTGCCCTGTTGCATGGCGCCCATGCTGCCCATGCCGCGGTAGCTTTTGTAGGTGCGGCCCTGGTAGAGGATGGTTTCGCCAGGTGCTTCTTCAGTGCCGGCAAACATGCTGCCCATCATCACGCTGCTGGCGCCTGCGGCCACCGCCTTGGCGATGTCGCCCGAATAGCGGATGCCGCCGTCGGCGATCAGCGGCACGCCGCTGCCGCGCAGGGCTGCGGCAACGTTGGCAATCGCCATCATCTGCGGCACACCCACACCCGCAACGATGCGCGTGGTGCAGATCGAACCCGGGCCAATGCCCACCTTCACCGCGTCGGCGCCGGCTTCGGCCAGCGCCAGTGCAGCGGCTGCGGTGGCGATGTTGCCGCCGATCACGTCCACCTGCGGGTAATGGCGCTTGACCCAGCGCACGCGGTCGATGACGCCAGCGCTGTGACCGTGCGCGGTGTCCACCACCAGCACGTCCACACCCGCTCTGACGAGCAACTCGACGCGCTCTTCGGTGCCTTCGGCCACACCGACTGCGGCGCCCACGCGCAGCTTGCCGTGGGCGTCGCGCGCGGCATTGGGGAAGTCAGTCTGTTTGGTGATGTCCTTGACGGTCATCAGGCCGCGCAACTCGAAGCTGTCGCTGACGACCAGCACCCGCTCCAGCCGGTGCTGGTGCATCAGCGCCTTGCCTTCTTCGGGCGACGCGCCTTCACGCACCCACACCAGGCGCTCGCGCGGCGTCATGATGTCGCGCACCGGCAGGTCGAGGCGGGTCTCGAAGCGCAGGTCTCGATTGGTGACGATGCCGACCACCGTTTTGCCATCGACAACCGGAAAGCCTGACACACCATGTTGGCGGGATAGCGCCATCACCTCGCGAACGCTGGCTGTGGGTGGCACGGTGATGGGGTCGCGCAGCAACCCCGATTCATAGCGCTTGACACGTGCCACCTCGGCCGCCTGCTGTTTGGGCGTCAGGTTCTTGTGCACGATGCCGATGCCGCCCTCTTGCGCCACGGCAATCGCCAGGCGCGCTTCGGTCACGGTGTCCATCGCAGCCGACACCAGGGGCAGGTTCAGGCGGATGTTGCGGGTGAGCGGGGTGACAAGGCTGGTGTCACGGGGCAACACCTGGGAGAAGGCCGGCACCAACAACACATCGTCGAAGGTGAGCGCTTTGCCGAGTAGGCGCATGAAAAGGGCTCCAGACTCAAAACCGGATTATAGGGATGGCATGCTGTCCTCACGCCCAGTGACATTCGCAGCCGCACAGGGCCTGTTGACGGGCATAAACTCCGGGCCATGACGATCGCACTGCCCTCTCGGCCCCTCCTACCGACCGTGCTGCTGCCACTCGCAGTGGCCGCCTTGCTGATAACGCTGTCACCCGCCGCCGATGCGCAATGGCGCTGGCGCGACAAGACCGGCCAGGTCAACGCCAGCGACCGGCCCCCACCCAAGGACGTGCCCGACAAGGACATCCTCAGCCGGCCTGGCCCTGAAGCGCGCCGAGTTGCGGCAGCCCAAACAACGGCTGCCGCAGCGAGCGCCAGCGACGGCACGGCACCACAGCCTGCTGCGTCCGCGCCACCCGGCGTGCTTGAACGCGAGGTGCAAGCCCGCAAGCGGGCCGCCGAACAGGAACAGTCGGCCAAGGCCAAGGCCGAGGAAGAACGACTTTCGGCGCAACGGGCCGACAACTGCCGCGCCGCACGCAGCCATCTGATGGCGCTGGAATCGGGCCAGCGCATTGCGCGCACCAACGACAAGGGCGAACGCGAAGTGCTCGACGACAAAGGCCGCGCCGACGAACAGCGCCGTGCCCGCGAGGTCGTGGCTTCCGACTGCCGCTGAGCAGCAGCCGCAGGTACAAACTCAGCGCGCCTTCTGCCGCTTGTAGCGCTGGCGCCGCGCTTCTTTCGGGTCTACCTGCAGCGGGCGGTAAATCTCCACGCGGTCAAGGTCGCGCAACACGGCCTGCATGTGCTGGACGCGGCTCCAGACCCCTATTTTCACGGTCTCCAGCGAGAGGGCATGGCGTGGCATCAGGCCACTTTGCTGCACCGCGTCGGCCACCGTGGCGCCTGCGGGCAGGCGCAGCGGCACGAGCTCGGTGACACCCTGCTGCGGGCAATAGGCCACCTCGACGCGCAACAGTTCAGCGGGGGCCATAGACGTCCTCGGCACGGCGCACGAATGACTCGACAAAGGTGTTGGCCACGCGGTCGAACACGGGGCTGACCACCGTTTCCAGCGCCGGGCTGGCAAAGGCATAGCGCATGTCGAATTCGATCTTGCAGGCCAGTTGCTCGCTGCCCGGCCTGCCCAGCGCCTTGAACAGCCAGGTGCCGTCGAGCAGCGAAAAGGGCCCGTCCACCAGTTGCACCGTCACCGACGCGGGCGCCACATGCACATTGCGCGTGGTGAAGCTGTGCCGCACGCCCATGTAGGCCAGTCCCAGGCGGGCCGTGACGCCGTCTTCGTGCGTCTGCATGAGTTCGGCACGGTCGCACCAGGGCAGGAATTCAGGGTAAGTGTCGATCGCCGTGACCAGGTCGTACATCTCGCGCGGCGAGTACCAGAGCAGGACTGATTTGCGCACATGCTTCATACAATGCCGCCATTCTAGGAGCCCGCCACAGCCGCCCCGCTGTGGCCATTCGATGGCCAACATCGCCGAAAACCGCCGCGCCCGTTTCGAGTACAGCATCGAAGAACAGTTCGAAGCCGGCATGGTGCTGGCGGGCTGGGAGGTCAAGGCCATCCGCGCCGGGCAGGTGCAGCTGACCGACGGCTACGTACACATCCGCAACGGCGAGCTGTACCTCATCGGCTGCCGCATCAATCCGTTGGGTTCAGCGTCCACCCACGTGCAGCCCGAGGCCGACCGCACGAAGAAGCTGCTGATGCACAAAGAGCAGATCCGGCGCCTGGTGGGCAAGGTCGAGCAGAAGGGCTTCACGCTGGTGCCATTGAACCTGCACTACAAGGACGGCCGCGTGAAAGCCGAGATTGCGCTGGCCAAGGGCAAGGCAGAGCACGACAAGCGCAACACCGAAAAGAAGCGCGACTGGGTGCGTGAGCACGGGCGGCTGATGCGCCACAAAGTGTCGGGTCCGAAGGCCTGAGCGCAGCCAGGCTGCGTTTCAGCGGCTGCTCTGCGGTTATCCCCCGGAAAGGGGGCCCCCCGTGAACGAACCCCCCGAACTCCTCTGCATGGAGGTTGTTCGGCGCAACGCTTGGCTTAGGATTCCCCTCATACCGCCAGCAGGGCCATCAGAGTCCAATGGTTACTCACCGCAAGAGGGACTCGCAGATGTCAAGTCGCCCGTACCTCAGCACTCCGCAGCCCTGGCTGGCCTGGATTGCTGCCCTGCTCCTCGGCGCGCTCCAGTGCGCAACCGCCGCAGTACCACCGCAGGAGCCGCGTCATGCGCTGGTGGTGGGTAACGCGGGCTACACCAGCGCGCCGCTGCTGAATTCCGTCAACGACGCCACGGCAGTGGCCAAGGTGCTTGAGAAGGCGGGCTTCACGGTTGACCTGAAACTCAACGCCACGCAAAAGCAGTTGCAGGACGCCGTCAGCGTCTTCGGCGACCGCTTGAAGGCGGGTGGAGCGGGCCTGTTCTACTTCGCCGGCCACGGCGTGCAGATCAAGGGCCGCAACTTCCTGATGCCGGTGGGCAGCGACATCAAGCGCGAAGACGAAGTGCCCTACAAAGCCGTTGACGTGCAGCAGGTGCTGGACAAGATGGAGACGGCGAAGAACCGCATCAACGTCGTCATCCTCGACGCCTGCCGCGACAACCCCTTCGCCCGCAGTTCGCGTTCCAACAGCGGCGGCTTGTCGCAGGTGGATGCGCCGATCGGCTCGCTGGTGGCCTTTGCCACCGCACCCGGCAGTGTGGCCAGCGACGGCCGCGGCACCAACGGCCTGTACACGCAACACCTGCTGGCCAACATCGAAAGGCCGGGGCTGTCGATCGAAGAAGTCTTCAAGCGCGTGCGCCTGGGTGTGCGGCTCGACTCCAACGGCGGCCAGGTGCCGTGGGAAAGCACCTCGCTCGAAGGCGACTTCACGTTCTTCGCCGCCGGCCCGTCGGTCAAGGCCGGGCCCACCGTGCTGCCGCCGCCCCCGGGCGTGGAGCAGATTGCGCGCGCCGAGCGCGGCTACGAACTGCTGCGCCAGGGCAAGCTCGACGACTCTGAGCGCATCTTCCGCGCGCTGGCCGGCGCCAGCCACCCCGAGGTGGCGTGGATGGGCCGCGAAGGCGCGGCCGAAGTGCTGCTGTCGCGCGGCGATGCACCCGGCGCGCTGGCCGAGGCCAACGACATCATCGCGAAAGCGCCCACCCGCAGCGCGGCCTATCTGATCCGCGGCCGCGCGCTGTCCACCAGTGGCCAGGCGCAACCCGCGCAGGCCGCCTTCCAGCAGGCGGCGGGCGGCCAGACCTCGGCCGACTTTTCCTGGCAGAAGGCCAGCGCCCTGGTGGCGGTGGGCAATACGCAGCGCCGGCAAGACCCGCAAGCCGCGATCAAGAGCTATGAACGCGCCAGCCGCGAGAACCCGCAGTCGGTCGAGGCCCTGAGCAACCTGGCGGTGGCGTTGAATGACAGCGGCCAGTCGGTGCGTGCCAAGGCAGTGCTCGAGCGCGCCCAGGCCCTCGACCCCGCCGACGCCATGACCGCCGCGCTGATGCGCCAGACCCAGGAAGCACTGGCCGAAGAACAGGACCGCGCGCGCCAAACCTACATCGACAACGCGGTGAAAGACCTGGCCGCTCAGTTCCGCAACCCGCAGGCACGGCCCGCAGGCACCGGCGCAGCCGACGACTGGACCTCGCCCGTGCTGGCGCTCAGCGTGCTGCCGTTCCAGGACCTGACGCTGCCGGGCGCCACGGGCCGCATCGGCCTGGAGACGCTGGTGCAGCAGGAACTGATCCGCGAATTGCAATCGCGCGGCTTCACGATCGTCGAACGCCGGCTGCTCGACAAAGTGCTGGCCGAGGTGAAGCTGGGATCGTCCGCCATGGCCGACCAGGACACCCAGATCAAGCTTGGCCGCGTGTTGGCGGCGCGCATGATGGTTTCGGGCACGCTCACTTCCCAAGGCGCAGCGCAAGGCACCACGCTGACCGCCGCCGTGCGCGCCATCGACACCGAAACCACGCAGCTGGCGATGGTGCGCTCCGAACGCACCTCAGGCGCCAGTGGCACGCCGAACCCGACCGAACTGGCGGCCTCGATTGCAAATGCAGTGGCCAAGACAGTGCAGGACAAGTACCCGCTGAAGGGCCGCATCGTCTCTGTGGAAGGCGAGCGCACCATCATCAACCTGGGCAAGAAACACGGTCTCGCGGCGGGCCAGACGTTCAACGTGCTCAGTCGCGGCGAGCCGATCGAACTCAACGGCCGCGTGCTCGGCTACCGTGAAAACCGCATCGCGATGGTCACCGTCACCGAAGTGCAGGAGCTGCTGGCCTACGGCCGCGTGGCCGAGGTCAAGGCGCCGCTGGAAAAGAACCAGAGGATCATTGCGCGCAAGGAATGAAGGCAGCCACTGCACTCATCCCGCAGCCGGCCGGCGCCTTGCACCGCGTCCGGCTGAAGGCGTTTCTGGGCTCGATGTTTGTGGCTGGGTTGACGGCTGGCTTTGTGGCCGGGTTTGCACTGGTCGCAGCGCCCGCGCAAGCGCAAGGTTCCACCGCAGCCGCCACCCCGACCGCCGTGGTGGTCTGGGACTTCGACAACCAGTCGCCGGGTGCCGCGCAGGGGGCAGCATCGACCGACTTCCTCAAGCGCTCGCTGTCCGAAAACCTCACCGTGTCCTTGTTGCAGGTGCCTGGTCTGCCGGTGCTCGAGCGGCAAAAGCTGAAAGACCTGCTGGCTGAACAGAAGGTCTCGGCCACCGAGCTGGCCGACGAAGACGCGCGCGTGCGCCTGGGCCGCATCGTCGGCGCCGGGCGCATGGTGTTCGGCGGCTACTTCGTGCTGGGCGATGAAGTGCAGGTGCATGTGCGGGTGGTGGATACCGCCACCTCGCGTGTCCTGTTTTCCGACGAAACCACGTCTTCCTTTCAATCCGTCATGCAACAGGTCGAACCCATGAATCGCCGGTTGGCACGCGCGCTCGGCGGTGCCGCTGCCCCGGGCACAAGCTATGCCGCCACCTCCTGGCAAGCCTATGACGGCGCGTTGGCGATGGCCGACGCTGGCCGCCTGGACGACGCGGTGCTGGCGCTGCAAGCATTGCTGGGCAAGGACAAGACCTTCACACCGGCTGAACGCCAACTGATTGCTTTGCTGGACAAGCTGTCCCGCCGCTGACTCCGCCTATGCCTTCCACTCAAATGCCAGCCCACGGGACGCCGATGTTGCCCAAGAATCCACCGCCCAGCCACACGCTGCTGCTCACGTTTTCACTCGCTTCTTTGTTGGTGCTGGCCATGGCACCACAGGCGCATGCCCAGACGCCACCGACATCCGGCCAGCTGCTTGAAGAAACGCGCCGCCCCGCACCGCCGGCACTGCCCTCGCAAACGCCGCTGCGGCTGATCGAAGCGCCCGTGCGCCCGACCCTGAACCTGCCGGACGGCGTCAGCGTCACGGTGTCCGACTTCCGCATCGTCGGCGCCACCTCGTACCCTGCAGCCACGCTGGCGGAACTGGTCAAGCCCTGGGTCGGCAAGCGGCTCGACCTGCGCGGCCTCAATGAAGCGGCAGGTGCGTTGACGCGCTACTACCAGTCGAACGGCCACTTGCTGAGTTATGCCTATCTGCCGGCGCAGCGTGTCGCCGACGGCGTGATTGAACTGGCGGTGCTGGAAGGCCGGCTCGAAGGCGTGCAGATCGTCACCGCACAAGACGTGCGCTTGCGCGACGAAGTCATCCAGGCCCACACCGACAGCCTCACCGGCCCGGGTCCGCTGCTGCAGGCCGATGTCGAACGCAAGCTGCTGTTGCTGAGCGACATGCCCGGCGTCACGGCTCGCGCCGCCTTCACACCCGGCGCCACCACCGGCGGCGCAGAAATGGTGGTGTCGGTGGCTGAAGACGAAGCGCTGGCGATACGCGCTGATTTCAGCAATCACGGCAGCAAGTCCACCGGCGAATACCGCCTGGGGCTGACGTTGCAGTTCCGTGACCTTTTTGGCTGGGGTGACAGCACCACGGCGCGCGGCGTGGTGTCCGACAAGGGCAGCCTCGTCACCGGCAGCCTGGGCTCCAGCGTGCCCATTGGCGGTGACGGCTGGAAGCTGGGCGCCAGCTTGTCGCGCCTGAAGTACCACTTGGCAGGCAGCTTCCGCAGCGCAAGCGCCGTGGGCCAGGCCGACGCGCTGGGTTTCGACATCAGCTATCCGCTGCGCCGCGCCGCCGACGGCAGCGTCTATCTGAAAGCCGGCTTCGAGCACAAGCGCCTGCGCGACGAATTGCAGACGCTAGGCACCGTCATCGCCAAACGCAACGATAGCGGCGACCTGGGCGGCAGCTTTGACTACCGCGACGCCCTGGGTGGCGTCTCTGCCGGCAGTGCCACTGTCACGCTGGGCCAGCTGCGGGTGCAGGACTCGTCGCTGGTCGCCGCGACGCCACGCCAGGAATGGCGCAAGCTCGGCGTGCAGCTGGTGCGCCAACAGGCCATCAGCGGCCCCTGGAGCCTGTACGGCCGCCTGTCGGCGCAAAAGGCGGGCATGACGCTGGACAGCTCTGAAAAACTGGGCCTGGGTGGCGCCGGTGCGGTGCGCGCCTACGCCGCTGGCGAAGCCTCGGTGGACCACGGTGCGGTGGCGTCGCTGGAACTGCGCTATGCGCGCGACTTCCTGGGCGGCAACGTCGTCGGCTCGCTCTTCCATGACTATGGCGGCGGCCAGGTCAACCGCGGCGCCACTGGCCAGCCCGGCAACGACCCTGAACTCAACGGCACCGGCTTCGGCTTGTCCTGGTCCAGCGGCGGGCTGGGCCTGAACGCATCGATTGCCTGGCGCGGCAGCCGCATTCCCACCACCGATGGCGCCGACCCACGGCCACGA
>JANNGN010000277.1:0-13838 GCA_031403895.1 Rubrivivax sp.
TATTTTCTTTTAACCAGTCTTTAAAATTTTCAATAAACCGGAGTGTGGTTTCCAATCCATAATTATCCCGCAGGCCTGCATCCATCACATCAATAACCGGGTTGCTGGGCAACCACACATTTGGTAACACATACGGAAAGGTTGCATTCATGCGCAGGGCGCTCAGCAAACGCATATTTAAAGGTTCCTGTTTTACAAACATGGAAGTAAAATCAACAGCATCAGGGCTGGCCTGTACATCGCCTGCAGCAATTAAAGGTTTCATCATAAAACTGATGGGCTGTGTGCTGATCATCATTCTTCTGCCATCACGGGTAATGGTTGAATTAAAGATCATCAGCGGAACTGTGGCTGCTTTTTCTTCAGCAATATAATCCTTCAATTGATGGTTAAGTATGTTTCCGCTGTTACTGTTCAGCTTCTGCTCAAATGCATAACCCCTATCTTTTTTATACTTATAATTACCAATTGCAAATTTTTGAGCCGGCGAAAAAATATCCCTGGCCACCATGGAAGAAAAAAGCGGGTTTAACAGATCCTCTGCAATATTATCAGAATAAAGGCTACTGTATAAATTAACCGAACTGTCTTTTTGTTTTTGCCTGTACAATTCACGATAGTAGGTAGCTGCCAGCACAGATCCGCCAGCTCTTCTTCGAAGTCACCGAAGCGCAACGCCTGCACAGCGTGGGCCTGCTGCTCAACCACTACCGGCCGGTCAGCACGCTGGCCTTCTGCAACACCAAACAGCAATGCCGCGACCTCGTCGATGTGCTGCGCGCGCAGGGCTTTGAAGCGCTGGAACTGCATGGCGACCTTGACCAGCGCGACCGCGATCAGGTGCTGGTGCGTTTTGCCAACCGCAGTTGCAGCGTGCTGGTGGCCACCGACATCGCAGCGCGCGGCCTCGACATTGAGCAGCTTGAAGCCGTCATCAACGTCGATATCACGCCCGACCCGGCCACGCACACGCACCGCATCGGCCGCACCGGGCGCGTCGATGCCGAAGGCTCGGCCTACAGCCTGGCCAGCATGGACGAGATGGGCGCGGTTGGGCGCATCGAACAGGCGCAGGGTGTGCCGTCTGCGTGGCAGCCCCTGGCGTCGCTCACGCCCACGGGCGCAGGCCCGCTGCTGCCACCCATGGCCACGTTGCAGATCATGGGCGGACGCAAGGAAAAAATCCGTGCCGGCGACGTGCTGGGCGCGCTGACCAAGGACATGGGCTTCGCGGGGACGCAGATCGGCAAGATCAGCATCAACGAGTTTTCCACCTACGTGGCGGTGGACCGTCAGGTGGCGCAGCAGGTGCTGCGCAAACTCTCGGCCGGCCGGGTCAAGGGCAAGAGCGTGCGCGTGCGCTTGCTCGAAGGCTTGCCACAAGATTCAAGCGCGGGTTGAAGCGCATTCAACCTGGCCGAGCGAAGCCCGCATCGACCCAAGCACCCGCACTGCGTGCGTTGAGCCTGTAGCCCGCCGCCACGCGAAAGCGCGCCAACTCCTGGCCTTCTGCGTCATGCGCCGACAGCCAGGCATGCGGGTCGTCTTCGTCGGGCACCACGTCCAGCTTCACCAGCACCCGGCCGGTCTCGACATTCGCGCTGTCAACCCATTCGGTCTTGTGGTGCAGCGCCTGCAAGTGCTGCTCATGCCGGCGCACCACTTCGCTCGCGGTCTTCACCAGCGTGTTGAACGCGTTGGTGTCCAGTGGCTTCGGGTTCTTTTTGTCACGGCCCATCGTCCACGGGCCCACCAGTGCGGGTTCGGGCTGGCCGTCCAGGATCATCTCCACCGCCCAACCCTCATCGTCATTGTTCTTGATGACGCGCGCGGTCCAGCCGTTGTCGCGCCACAGGCGCGGCTCTTTGATGGCCGTGGCCGGGCTGTCGTGGGCGTTGGGGGCTGCGGGGGGTGTCAACATGTTGCGATTGTCGCTGCAGCCGCAGCAACGATCGCATAGCCGTCAGGCCACGCAGGCTGGAGAACCCAGGTTCGCCGGGTTGTCAGCATTGCTGCTGCTCCATCGACCTGCGCCAGCCCCGCAAAGTGCCGGTGGTCATCCGGCCAGGCACAGCGCCGCCGCCCAACCAAGCGGCGCGGCGGCGCATTCTCCGCAGCAGCCTGCGCTGCTACTTGCTCTTCGCGAACCAGCTATCGCTGGCCGTGCGCTGCCAGGCTGCGAGCTGTTTTTCAGCTTCTTCCTTGGCCACGCCGTAGCGCTTTTCAATCAGGCCAGCAAGCTGGTCGCGCCGACCGGCCACGACATCAAGGTCGTCGTAGGTCAGCTTGCCCCACTGCTCTTTGGCTTTGCCGACAGCCTGTTTCCAGTTGCCTTCAATCTGTTCCCAGTTCATGGCGAAGTCCTTTCAGCGCCGTGGCACTTCACGGACGCACGGCGATTTCGTTCTTCACCTGCTTGACGCCGTTGACCTTCCAGGTCAGCGACTCGGCGGTGCCCTTCTCGATGCTGCTCTTGGCAAAGCCCGACAGCATCACGGTGCCGTTGAGGGTTTCGACATTGATCGAGATCGCATCGACCAGCTTGTTGTCGATAAAGCGGGCCTTCACGGCGGTGGTGATGGCGGTGTCGTCCACATAGGCGCCCACCGATTCCTGGCCCCGCGTGACGGCACAGCCTGATGCGGTGACGAGCACGATGGAGGCCAGTGCGGCGGCGAAGGCAAAGCGGGTGTTCAGGCGTGTGGTCATGGTCTGGCTCCGGTCTTGGTGGATAAAGAAGTCTGGGTCATTCCGGCTGTAGTCCGGTGCGCCGCTGCGTCTGTCTTCAGGGGCACAGGTGCCATGGCAACCCATGAGCGCAACTGTAGGAATGCGGCGCCGCGCGCCGCGTCGGTGTGTACGCCCGCAGCCTGTAGGACAGCGCCCTGTTGGCGGCCTGTGTGGGCCAGCGCACCGACCCACGCCAGCGCGCACGTCACCGTCACGGCCAACACCAATGCGGCAGAGCAGGCTATTTCGCCTGGCACCGCCGCCTGGATTCACCCACCGCGAAAGGCCCGCCCATGAACACCCTGCCCACTTCCTTCGGCACCCGCTGGCCGCGCGTGCCTGCAGCCTGGCTTGGCGCCGCTGCGTTGGCCTTGTCGGCCTGCGCCAGCGCTCCGGTACCGACTGAACAGTTGGCGGTGACGACCGCTGCGGTGGCCAACGCGGTCAGCGCCGGCGGTCAGGAATTGGCCCCCACCGAAATGAGCGCGGCTCGCGACAAGCTCGTGCGCGCCCACCTGGCCGTGGCCGCCAGGGACAACGACCAGGCGCTGCGGCTGGCGCAGCAAGCGCAGGTGGATGCGCAGCTCGCAGGGATCAAGGCCGAAGCCATGAAGGCGCGCAAGGCACAGGCAGAGCTGGATGAAGCCGCGCGCGCGTGCTGCGCGAAGAACTGGCGCGCAAGCCGCAGTGAATCCAACCCCACACCCGGACCCCATGAGGACATCACCATGAACCAGACCCTTCGGCCTTCCAGGCACTCAAAGCCCGCGTTCAAACCCCTGCACGCAGCCTGGCCGCGTGCCCTGTTGGTTCTGGGCACGCTGACCGCAGTGGTCACGCTGTTTGCGCTGGGCGCCTGCAGCAGCGTGCCGCGCGACAACGCGCGCCTGGACGAAGCGCGCAGCAGCCTGCGCTCGGCGATGGCGATGCCGCAGACTGGCAGCCTTGCAGGCACCGAAGTCAAGCAGGCCAGCGACGCACTGGCGCAGGCTGAAGCGGCGCAGATGCGCGGCGAAAACGTCGCCACCGTTGACCACCTGTCGTACCTCGCGCTGCAGCGCAGCGCCATCGTGCAGGAAGCTGCCAACCGAAAGGCCGCCGAAGTGGCCGTGGTCGAAGCCAATGCGGCGCGCGACAAGCTGCGCCTGGAAGCCCGCACACAAGAGGCCAACACGGCGCAGCGCCAGGCCGCTGTGGCGCAGCGCGACGCACAGTCTTCGCAACGCGACGCGCAGGCCGCTCAGCGCGAAGCTGAAGCCGCACAACGCGCAGCACAGGACGCGCAGCGCAGCACCGTGGCCGCGCAAGCGCAATCTGCCGCCTCGCAACAGCAGGCACTGGAGGCAGAACGCCGCGCCGCTGAACTGCGCACACAGCTGGCCGCACTGGACGCCAAGAAAACCGAGCGCGGCATGGTCATCACGATGGGCGACGTGCTCTTTGACACTGGCCGCGCCGAGCTGCGCAGCGGTGGCATGCGCAACGTCGAAAAGCTCGGCGGCTTCCTGATGGCTTACCCGCAGCGCAAGGTGATGATCGAAGGCTTCACCGACAGCGTCGGTGGCGACGCCCAGAACCAGACGCTGTCAGCCCGCCGCGCCGACGCCGTGCGCGCCGCATTGCAGGCACTGGGTGTGGGCACCGAAAGGCTTGCCACCCGGGGCTATGGCGAGTCCTTCCCGGTGGCCGCCAACGACAGCACCGCAGGCCGCCAGCTCAACCGCCGGGTGGAAATTGTGTTGTCGGACGAAGCCGGCGTCGTGACGCCACGCTGACGCTGCGCGGCACGACGGGGTGCGAGCCCCCGTCATGCCGCCATCCGCAGTCGTGAGGGCGTTCGCGGGGCAGTTGTCCTACAGCACCACCGCAGGGGCGCCGACATGCAGCGCCACCAGCGCGGCGCAGAGTGAAGACACCGAATTTCCAGGAGTGTCTCCATGTCCCACCACCCGTTCAATCGCCCGCTTCAAAGCGCTCGTCCGCTGGGTTTGCTGTTGGTTTTGGCAGCCTGCATGGCGCCCCTGACAGCCAGCGCCGCCACTGGCAGCGAACAGGCCGAGCGTCGCGCCATCTATGAACGCGACCGTGCGGCCTGCGATACCGGCCGCTCGACGCAGGAACGCAGCCTGTGCCTGCACGACGTGACGGTGGCCTTCCGCATGCCGCACACCAACAAGCCGTACGACCTGGACCCGTCCACGTACGCGCGCAACCAGGTATTGCGTTGCGGCCCGCTGAAGGACAAGGATCTCGAAGCCTGCACCGCGCGCATGCGCGGCGCCGGCAGCACCAGCGGCAGTGTTCAAACCGGCGGCATCTACCGCGAGCTGACCACGATCGAAGTTGGCCCGGAGCCTCGCGCCCTGGAAACTGATTCCAAGCCGGCCCCCAAGGCCAGCGACAAGCCGTAGCTGAGACGCTGCCCTGCGGACGGCCTTTCACAAGGCCGCCGCACGACCCCCTCACGCCTGCACCGCCAGGCACAGCCCTCCTGCCACCGCAAGCTCAGTCAACACCGCCGAGGCACCATGCAAACGCTAATCGCTCCGCGCCAGAACTTGCTGATCCGCGCCCTTCCCGACGCCGATTGGCGGCGCTGGCAACCGCTGCTGGAATGGGTTGACATGCCACTGGGTCAGGTGCTTTATGACTCGGGCCGCACTCTCAGCCACGTGTACTTCCCCACCACGGCAGTGGTTTCGTTGCACTACCTGCTGGAAAACGGCTCCTCGGCTGAATTCGCAGTGGTGGGCTCCGAAGGTGTGGTGGGCGTCGCACTCTTCATGGGCGGCGGCTCCACCCCAAGCCGCGCGGTGGTGCAAAGCGCCGGCCAGGGCTGGCGCTTGCGGGCGGCCGTGATGCAGGACGAGTTCAACCGCTCCAGGGCGGTGCAGCAGTTGATGTTGCGCTACACGCAGGCCCTCATCACACAGATGGCGCAGAAAGCGGTGTGCAACCGCCACCACTCGCTCGACCAGCAGCTGTGCCGCTTCCTGCTGCTCAGCCTGGACCGGCTGCCGGGTGATGACCTGATGTTGACCCAGGAGCTGATTGCCAACATGCTGGGCGTGCGCCGCGAGGGCGTCACCGAGGCGGCGCTGAAACTACAGCGCCAGGGCGTGATGCGCTATGCACGCGGCCGCATCACCGTGCTCAACCGGCGTGCGCTGGAACAGCGCAGTTGCGAGTGTTATGCGGTTGTGAAGCAGGAATACCGGCGCCTGCTGCCTGAAGCGGTCCTGGCTTGAAGCAGGCCGGCCCTGCAGCACAGCGCGAACGCACCATGTTCAAAGCCGAATACGGAAACAATCGGGCGCTGTCTGACCGTTCAGACGCGCTGTGCGGAGAGACAGTCCACCCAGACCCACACCCAAACCCGCAGCGCCAAAAACCACCAAGCAAAACCATGCCCACGCACCCTGAACCGCGCCAAAACTGGCTGCTTCGCGCGTTGCCCGCCGCCGACTGGCAACGCTGGAAGCCGGCCTTGGAATGGGTGGACCTGCCACTCGGCCTGGTGATTTACGAGTCGGGCGCGGAACTCAGCCACGTGTACTTTCCCACCGACACCATCGTGTCCTTGCTGTACGTGATGGAAAACGGCGCTTCGGCCGAGATCGCGGTGGTTGGTTTTGAGGGGCTGGTCGGAATTTCGCTCTTCATGGGCGGTGGCACCACGCCCAGCCGGGCCGTGGTGCAAAGCGGGGGCCAGGGCTATCGGATGCCCGCAGCCATGGTCAAAACAGAATTCGAACGCTCGCTGCCGGTGATGCACCTGCTGCTGCGCTACACGCAGGCCCTTATCACGCAGATGTCGCAAACGGCGGTGTGCAACCGGCACCACTCGCTGGACCAGCAACTGTGCCGCTGGCTGTTGCTGAGCCTGGACCGTCTGCCCGGCGACGAACTGCTGATGACGCAGGAGCTGATCGCCAACATGCTGGGCGTGCGCCGCGAAGGCGTCACCGAAGCGGCGCTGAAGCTGCAACAGGCCGGCCTGATCCGCTACGCGCGCGGGCACATCCATGTACTCGACCGGCCTGGTCTGGAACACCGCACCTGCGAGTGTTACGCCGTCGTCAAGCGCGAATACGACCGGCTGCTGCCCGACAGCCTGGCGCTTGCGAGCGCAGCCTGAAATGGAAAACCGCTGATCTATGGCGTTATGTTCGTTGCTAGACAGTCGCTGCACACAACAAGAACCACACTCGACCTCCTGCGCAAGCTGACAGCGGCCAACGCATCCACCAGCGTGCAGGAACGCGAATTGCCCCAGACCGAAAACCATCTAATCGACATGGTGACCCGCACCGACCGGCTGCGGCTGAAGTCGCTTTGCGAACCCGTTGATCTGGATCTGGGCGAGGTCTTGTGCGACGTGGGCGACACCATCCGCCACGTTTACTTTCCAGTCCACGGCTTCATCTCGCTGTTGACCCAGGTCGATCATCACGCCAGCCTGGAAGTGGGCATGGTGGGCCGCGAAGGCATGTTTGGTGCCGAGTTGGCGCTTGGAATGTCCCAGTCGCCGCTGCGCGCGCTGGTGCAGGGGCCGGGTGCGGCCTGGCGCGTGGGCAGCGTGGCCTTCCGGCGCGAACTGGTGCGCAGCCGCTCGCTGCACGAAGCCGTGCAGCGCTACCTGCGGGTGGTGCTGGTGCAGATGGCATCGTCTGCGGCCTGCCTGCGCTTTCACCTGATCCAGCCACGCCTGGCGCGCTGGCTGCTGATGTCCGCTGACCGCGCACACGGTGCGCAGTTTCACGTCACCCATGAATTCCTGGCTGGCATGCTGGGTGTGCGCCGGGTCGGCATCACGGTGGCGGCCAGTGCCCTGCAGCGTGCCGGGCTCATCAGCTACCGGCGCGGCGAGGTCACGGTGCTCGACCGCGACGGCCTCAAGGCCGCTGCCTGCTCGTGTTACGCCAGCGAAAAGCGGGCCTACACCACCGCTATGGGCTGAAAGCGCTGCCGGCCCGCGCCGGCAGTGAAATTGCCGCCAGCAGCGTTCGCTGTCGTACAGACTTTGGCTGCGGGCGCGCTTAAAAAAGCGCCCTGAAGACACCGGTTGGCGCTGCCAGCGAGGGCCCTTCAGCCAATCTGGTCCCCGCATCATGCCCATCGCCCCCCCGCTTTTGCCCGTCGCCGCCAGCCCGGACTGTGGCTGCGCCCAGCCCGCG
Source organism: Rubrivivax sp. (assembly GCA_031403895.1). Classification (GTDB taxonomy): domain Bacteria; phylum Pseudomonadota; class Gammaproteobacteria; order Burkholderiales; family Burkholderiaceae_C; genus Rubrivivax. The sequence goes on from JANNGN010000277.1 coordinate 7,908, forward strand.
TCCGCGCCAGCGACAGGCGCACCGGAGCACCCGGACTGGGACCTGCTTTTCGATGCCGTCACGGCCCGGCTGCGCGACGTGGCCGGGCTGGTGTCCCCGCTGCCGGGCCTGGCGACCCTGCCGCACTGGGCGCGCACCCAGGTGCTGGAATGTGCCCAGGCGCTGGAGCAGTTGCACGATTCGATGTCGCAGCAACAGACCCAGCAGCTTGCACTGCATGGGCAGTTGCCCCGCGTCCACGGCGGCCTGGAACAGCCGCGCGCCATCCGGGCCGATTTGCCGGACGGCGAAAGGCGGCAATACCACCACGCGCAGCATGACGCGCTGACCACCTTGCCCAACCGCAGCCACTTCCGCAACCTGCTGCGGCAGGCGCTGCTGAAGACCGAGCGCGAGCGCCCGAGCCTGGCCCTGCTGTACCTGGACCTGGACAGCTTCAAGCCCATCAACGACCAGCATGGTCATGACGTGGGCGACAGCATGCTGCGCATCGTGGCGACGCGCCTGACACGCGCCATCCGCGCTGGCGACTGCGTTGGCCGCATGGGGAGTGATGAATTTGTCTGCCTGCTGGGCGGCGTCGAAGACCGCCAGCAGCTCAGCCACCTGGCCTGCAAGCTCTTTGACGCGGTGTCGGAACCGCTGCAGATCGGCAAATTGCAGCTCACCGTGCGGCCGAGCATCGGCATCGCCGTCTGCCCCACCGACGGCGGCACCGCCGACACTCTGCTCAAGCGCGCCGACGCGGCGATGGCCCGCGCCAAGCGTGCGCAGTCGGGCTATGCCTTCTTCGACCGCCAGGCCGACACCTCAACCTCAGTCTCAGGCCACGCCTGAGCGGGCCTGCGCTTCATCGCGCACGACGCGCCCGTCCACCAGTTCAATCACCCGGTCGCAGCGCAAGGCCAGGCGCGGGTCGTGCGTGACGACGAGAAAGCTCGTGTGCAACTCGGCGTGCATGCGCCGCATCAAGCTGAAGACTTCGTCCGACGACGCAGTGTCGAGGTTGCCGGTGGGCTCGTCGGCCAGCACCAGCGGCGGCTGCAAGACCAGCGCGCGCGCAATCGCCACCCGCTGCTGCATGCCGCCCGACAGTTCACCCGGCCGCTTGGCCATCGCCTGCGCCAGGCCCATGGCGGCCAGCACGGCTTCGGCCCGGGCACGCTGTCCGGCGCTGACCCGGCCTTCGCGCATCAGCGCTGGCAGGGTCACGTTTTCAAGCGCCGTGAAGGCCGGCAGCAGGTGGTGGAACTGGAACACGAAGCCGAGCGCGGTGCTGCGCCGCAGCGTCAGCGCGGCGTCGTCCAGGCCCACCGTTTCCTGGCCCTCGATGCGGTAGCTGCCGGCGCTGGGCGGCTCGAGCAGGCCGATCACGTTCAGCAGCGTGCTCTTGCCTGAGCCCGAGGGCCCGATGAGCGCCACGAATTCGCCGCGTGCCACGGTCAGCGACACGCCGTGCAGCACCTCGGCCTCGTTCGGCTGGCCGATGTTGTAGCGCTTGCGGATGTCGCTGAGCGCGATCAGCGGCGCGCTGCTGCTGTTGGCAGTTGCACCAGGGATGATGTCCGTGGCCACGCTCAGGTCCGTCACATCCGGATCGCCAGCGCCGGGTCCAGCCGCGCCGCGCGGCGCGCGGGTGCCACCGCCGCCAGCACGCCGCACAGCGTGGCGATGGCTGCAATCTGCAGCGCCAGCATCGGCGCCAGCGTGATCGCAAAGAGCGGCAGCCCGTCCGCGCCGCGCACAAAGCTCGTGAAAGCCCAGATCATCAACTGCGCCAGCACCACCCCCAGCAGCGAGCCCAGCGCGCCGACGATGGCGCCTTGCAGCAGGAAGATGCGCAGCACCTGGCCCTGCGTCGCACCCATGGCGCGCAGGATGCCGATCTCGCGCCGCTTCTGCACCACCGACACCACCAGCACGCTGGCTATGCCCAGCACCACCACCACCATCACGACGCCGCGGATGAGCGCGGTGCTCACACTCTGCGCCCGCAGCGCCGACACGAGGCCGGCATTGGTGGCCTGCCAGCTCTCCACCTTGTAGGGCCAGCGGCGCGCAAGTGTCGCGGCCAACTCGGACGCGGCCCAGACATCGCGCAGCGCCAGGTCGATGTTCGTCACGCCGCCCGGCAGGCCGACCAGGCTTTGCGCCGTGCGCAGCGGCACGATGACGGTGCGGCGGTTGAGTTCGCGCACGCCCAGGTCAACGAGTGCGGTGACACGCACTGAATCGCTGAGCGCAGTGCCCGCGCCGGTGGCGATGTTGAGCCGGTCACCGACGCGCACGCCCAGGTCAGCCGCCAGCTCGGTGCCGATGATGGCCTCGCCCGGCGCCAGCCGCGCCACGCCAGCCACCACCTTGGCGCGCAGGTTGACGATGGGGTCATAACGGTCGAGTTCCACACCCACGAGTGCGATCGAGCGCTGCGCCTCGCCGCGCAGCGCCAGGCCTGCGCCGGCCACCATCGGCGACGCGGCGGCCACGCCGGGCAGGGCTTCCAGCAGCGGCAGCAAGGCCTGCCAGTTGGCCAGCGAGCGCGTGCGCTGGGCGCGCGGCTGCGTCTGCGCCAGCACCGCAGTGCCGGCCGGGGCGGCCGGGCCGGCGGCGATGACGGTGTCGTCGAGCGGGCTGATGCTCAGGTGCGCCTGCGCGCCCAGCGTCTTGTTCAGCGTATTGGCCTGCAAGCCCGAAATCAGCGCCGAGATGTAGGCCACCACCGCCACGCCCGCAGCCACGCCGACGATGATGAGCAGCGTCTGCATGCGCCCTTCGCGCAGGAAGCGGGTGGCGACACGGCGCTCGAAGCCAAGCCAGTGCGCCATCGGCTCAGCGCCCCATCGCGTTGCCCAGCGCAGAGCCGGGGTCGTCAGCGGCCGGCTTGCGCGCCGCCGCCACGGCGAAGTCGGCCTTCACCCGGCGGCCCGGCGCGGGCGCAGCACCCACCAGCACGGTGTCGCCCGCCGCCAGGCCCTGCACCACCTCCACCGCGTCCAGCGTGCGCAGGCCGAGTTGCACCGCACGCGCTTCGACGCGGCCTTGCTGCACCAGCCAGAGTGTGCCGGCGCTGCCGTCGTCGGCGCGCAATGCAGCCAGCGGCAGCGCCAACGTGGCGCTGCGGCGCGCGGTCTCGACCGCCACCGACAGCGTCATGTCCACGCGCAGGAAGGGCGGTGCGTTGGCGACCGAGAACTTCACCTCCACAGCGCCGCGCTGCGCGTCCACCAGCGGCGCAATCGACAGCACCTGCGCCGCAAACCGCTGTTCGGGGTAGGCGTCGGCGCGCACGCTGGCGGCCTGGCCGGGCTGCAGTTGCTGCAGGTAGCGTTCATCGACCGTGGCCACTAGCTGCAGCGGCCCGGCCAGCGCCAGCGTGAGCAAGGCACGGCCGGGCTGCACGATCTGGCCGGGCTCGACCGCGCGCAGCAGCACGCGCGCGTCGGTGGGTGCGCGCAGCGTGGCCTGCGCCAGCCGGGCCTGCGCGGCCTGCGTGGCGGCACGCGCCAGCGCCAGTTGTGCCTGCGCCTGCGCGACATCGGTGCCGGCGTCGGTGTTGGCAGCACGCTGCGCGCGGGCGCTGTCCTGCTGCGCCTGCGCGACAGCCAGGGCGCGCTGCGCTTCGTCCAGCCGCGCCGCGCTCAGGAACCCTTGCGCCACCAGGTCCTGCGTGCGACGCCATTCGGCCTGCGCCGCCAGCAGCACTGAATCGGCTTGCGCCAGGCCGGCCTGCACGCTGGTGCGGCCGCTGCTGCGCAGGCCCGAGACGCGCGCTGCGGCCTGCTGTTCGCCGGCGCGGGCCTGGTCCAGCGCGGCCTGCAGTTCCGCGCTTTCCAGGCGCACAAGCACGTCGCCCTGGCGCACCGCTGCGCCCTCGGTCACCGCCACTTGCAGCACACGGCCGGTGACGGTGGCGCCCAGTTCCACGCGCGACAGCGTCGCCGCGCGGGCAGAAAACTGCAGCGTGCGCACCAGGGGTGCGGTCTGCACGCTCACCGCAGCCGCCGAAGTCGCGCGTGTGAACCAGCCGGCAGCGCCTGCCACCGCCAGTGCCAGCAGCAGGCCGGCAAGGGCCAGGCGCGAGCGACTGGATAGACGGGACAGCATGGTGGAATTGTGGCAGCCGCAGGCCAGCACCAGCGCAGCGGCCCCGGCTGCGCCCAGCGCTTGCTCACCACCAGCGCCCAGCGCTGGTAGGACATGCACTACAGCCGCAGGCGCCGCTGTCTGCTGTGCGGCAGCACGGCTTGCCGCCACTGTGAAAGGAGGCACGCTGAACGTGCCACCCTTCACCGGAGACACACCATGAGAGCCCCTTCCAGAACCGCCCTTGCACTGGCTGCATGCCTGCTGACCGCGCCCGCGCTGGCGCAGGTGACCTTTTACGAACACGACAACTACCAGGGCCGCAATTTCAGCACCGAGCGCGAGGTGAACAACTTCATGGACTACGGCTTCAACGACCGCGCCTCCAGCATCGTCGTTGCCGGCCGCACGTGGGAAGTCTGCGACGACAGCAACTTTGGTGGCCGCTGCGTGGTGCTGAGCCCGGGCAACTATCCGTCGCTGAAGGCAGTCGGCCTGAACGACCGTGTCAGCAGCGTGCGCACGGTGGTCACGGCGGCGCGCGCAGATGATGGGCGCTATAGCCCGAACCCCGGCCCCGACTACAACCCCAACACGCAACAGCCCTACCCCGCCCAGACCCAGCCAAGCGATGTTTCCGCCTGGCAGCGGCGCGGCAACGAAAGGCTCTTTGAAGCGAAGGTGACTTCGGCCCGCGCGGTGGTGGGCACGCCAGAGCGCCGCTGCTGGGTTGAAAAAGAAGAGGTTCCGCGCGAGCGCAGCAGCGCCAATGTGCCCGGGGCGGTGGTGGGTGCGGTGCTCGGCGGCATCCTCGGCCATCAGGTCGGCGGCGGCAGAGGCCGCGACATCGCCACTGCCGCCGGCGCGGTGGGCGGCGCCGTGGTGGGTTCACGCGTCGGCAATAACAATAGCCAGCCCAGCACGCGCGATGTGGAACGCTGCAACACCACATCGACCCAGCGCACCCCGGACTATTGGGACGTGAGTTACCGCTTTCGCGGCAAGGACCATCGCGTGCAGATGGCCAATGCGCCGGGCGACACCATCACTGTCAACCGCCAGGGCGAACCTCGGGAATAACCGGCTTGCGGCGTGGCAGCGGTCAACCGAAAAGGTTGCCGTGCCAGCCGCAGCGCGCGCTGTGGCAGCGGAAGCGGCGCACGGTCACGAGCAGGCTCAACCACTGACCTGAGCGCCGCAGCGCAATGCGGGACGCATCCCCGCCGCAGATTGGGCAGACAACAGGCCATCGCACGCCGCTGCTACTTTGCTGGGCCATGGGTTGCTGGGCTGCCTGTTGCTGGGCCCTGTATTCGTGGGCCGAATGCTGCTGCGACTGGGCGCGCAGGGCGCCACTGTTCGCAGCGCTAGAGGCCGACGCTGCCGATTGCGTCGCAGATGTGTGGCTGCGTGTTTGCATCATCTACACAAGATTACGCGGGCGCCACTGCCCGGTATGTGCGATGGCGAACGTATGCCAGCGCCTCAGGCTTGTTGCAACAGCGCCTGCTCGATGCGCCGCCGCGCCACCCTTGTCCTGGGCATGCGCTGCTGCCACCACAGGCGCACGTCTTCGTCCAGGCCGATGCCATGCATGTAGTTGTAGATCGCCTTCTTCAACCCCACGCCCAGCGCGTCGTGGTCAACGCCGGTGGGGTCGATGAAGCCAATGTCGTTGCGGGCAAAGGCGCCAGGTGGCAGCGCTAGCAGCGTGACGCCGTAGTCTTCGGGTTTGCGGCCCACCGGCGAATGCACGGTGCAGGCAAAGCGGTGGAAAAAGCCGCTCTGGATGCAGCCGGCGGCAAAGAGCTGGCGCACCAGTTCCAGCGCGTCCACCGTGTCCTGCAC
>JANNGN010000278.1:0-1577 GCA_031403895.1 Rubrivivax sp.
TCGTCCACCACCTCCACGCCACCGAAGTTGTGGCCCAGGTACTTGCGCGCAAATTCGTCGTGGTTGCCGGGCACGAAGATCACCTGCGTGCCCTTGCGCGCCTTGCGCAGCAGCTTCTGCACCACGTCGTTGTGCGACTGCGGCCAGTACCAGCTGCGCCGCAACTGCCAGCCGTCGTTGATGTCGCCCACCAGAAACAGCGTGTCGCAGTCCACCGTGCGCAGAAAGTCCAGCAGCGCCGCAGCCTGGCAGCCGGGGGTGCCCAGGTGCAGGTCCGAGATCCACACCGTGCGCACGCGCAGCGAGCCGTCGGCGGCGCCCGCTGGCGCGGCCGACGGGGCCTCAGGCTGTGCGGGAATGGCGTCGCGTCGCATGGCGGCTTGCATCGTGCAGGCGTGGCGTGGCGCGGGCGTGACAGTGGCCGGTCAGGCCCATGACGCCGCGCGGGCGGCGGGGATGACGGGCGGTTTGGTGTCGGTCGTGTTGTGCGTGATGCCGCCCGCGCTGCCGTCCAGGATGCGTTGCAGGATGTGCGGCACCTCGAACACCGCGCGGTTGTCGATCGCCTGCACGCGGGCGCGGTACTCGTCCAGATGCTGTGTGATCTGGTCCACCGCCTGCTGCACGGTGGCAAAGCTGCGCTGCACCACGCCCAGGCGGTGCTGCTGCACCCACTGCGTGTTCCAGCGCTCCTGCGGCATCGTCCAGGCGTTGCGCGTCACGATCACCGGCAGCCCCATGTGCACCGCTTCGCTCAGCGAGCCCGGGCCCGGCTTGCCGATGAAGAAGTCGGCCAGTTGCATCCAGTGCATCACGTCGGGCGTGTGGCCCACCACCACGCGTGGCGACGTTTTCGGCAGCGCGCGCAATTCATCGGCCAGCGCGTCGTTGCGGCCGCACATCAGGATCAGTGGCGTGTGCGGCAGGCGCGCCGCGATGCGTTTCATGACGCGCGAGCCGGTGCCGCCAAACAGCACCAGGCCGGTCGGCGTGTGGTCGTCCAGCCCCAGCGCCTGGCGCGCAGCCCGGCGGCTGCTGCGGTCCAGCCGCGGCGCGACGTGGAATTCCGGCCGCAGCACCATGCCCGTGCTGCGGTACACGCGCGACGGCGGGCAGCCGGCGGCCAGTGCCTGCGCGGCCGCGTGTGCAGTGCCACACACGAGGTGCTGCGCCAGCCCCGGCTCGATCCAGAAACCGGGCGGGTGGTCGGCCATGTCGGTCAGCACGGTGACGAAGGGCACGCCGGGCCGGGCCCGCTGCAGGCTGTCGTGCAGGCAGCGGTTGAAGTTGGGGATCAGCGACACCACCAGGTCGGGCTGCGTCGCCTGCCAGTGCTGCTGCAGCCGCTGCACCAGGCTCTGGTGGCCCAGCCGGATCAGCGCCTGCAGCAGTTTCAGCTCTTGCGCCAGGCCGAGCGTGAAGCCGCTGGCCAGGCGCTTGTTGTAGAGGTCAACCGGTTCGATGCCGGTGACGCGCCTGAACCGCGCCGACGGGTCCAGCACCTCGGTCAGGTTGACCTTGCGCACCAGCCAGGGCCGGCCCTGGGCCATGATTTCCTGTTCCAGCGCCTGCGCCGC
>JANNGN010000279.1:0-2084 GCA_031403895.1 Rubrivivax sp.
TGAGTTCGGGCAGGCGGTACCAGCTGGCGTTGTCGAGGCCGCGCCAGCTCAGCGTGGGGCCGCGCTCGTCGCCTTCGGGGGTGTGGTTATAGACAACGTCCAGCAGCACCTCGATCCCCGCCGCGTGCAGCCGCTGCACCATCTGGCGGAATTCAGCGCGCACGTCGGCGCTGGCGGCGTAGCGCGGGTCGGGGCAGAAGTAGCCCAGCGTGTTGTAGCCCCAGTAGTTGCTCAGGCCGCGTTCTGCCAGGTGCGATTCGTCCAGCATCTGCTGCACCGGCAGCAGGCTGACGGCGGTGACGCCCAGGCGCTGCAGGTGGGCAATGGCGGCGTCGCTGGCCAGGCCGGCGTAGGTGCCGCGGTGCGCTTCCGGCACTGCATGCATTTGTCGGGTTAGGCCACGCACATGGGTTTCGTAGATGACGCTGTCAACCAGTGGCGTGGCTGGCGGGCGGTCGCCCTGCCAGTCGAAGAGCTCGTGTACCACACGCGCCTTGTGAGCCTGGCGCGCGTTGTCGCGCGTGTCCATGTGCTGCGGGTGTTCGCGCTCGGCGCCGAAGTGCGGGCCACGCCAGTCGAAGCCGCCGGGCGGGCTGACGATTTCGCGCGCCCACGGGTCCAGCAGCAGCTTGTTCGGGTTGAAGCGGTGGCCACGGTCGGGCCGCCACGGGCCGTGCGCACGCAGGCCGTAGAGCTGCCCGGGCCGCAGGCCGGCGATGCGGCCGTGCCATACGTCACCGCTCTGCGCCGGCAGTGGCAGGCGTGCCGTTTCCACGCTGCCGCTGTCGTCAAAGAGGCACAGCTCCACCCGCACCGCGTGCGTCGAGAAGACGGCGAAGTTGACGCCCGGGCCAGTGGCATCGACGTTGAAGCTCGCGCCCATGGGCCAGGGCCGGCCTGGCTCGATGCGGTGTTCGGCGCTCAATTCGGCGCCCAGATGCACGCCCGAACTCAGGCGGTCCATTCGAGGAAAACCGTCGCCAGAGGCGGCACGTTCAGGACGATGGATAGCGCCCGGCCGTGGCTCGCCACCCCTTCGCTGCGGGCCGCGCCCAGCGGTGTGCCGACATTGCTGCCGCCGTAGTGCGAAGAATCGGTGTTGAGGCGCTCGCGCCACTGGCCGGCCATCGGCACGCCGATGCGGAAACCTTCGTGTACCACCGGCGCAAAGTTGCTCAGCACCAGCATGCATTCCCCACTGCGGCCCTTGCGCACGAAGCTGAGCAGGCTGCGCCCGGCGTCCTGGTGGTCGATCCATTCGAAGCCCGCGCCGCTGAAGTCCTGGCTGTAGAGCGCGGGGCTGGTTTTGTAGAGCTGGTTGAGGTCGCGCACGAGTTTTTGCATGCCGGCATGGTTGCTGTCTTCTAGCAAGTGCCAGTCCAGGCTCTGGTCGTGGTTCCACTCAGCTAGTTGCGCAAATTCGCATCCCATGAAGATCAGCTTCTTGCCGGGGTGGCCCCACATGAACCCGAAATAGGCGCGCAGGTTCGCAAACTGCTGCCAACGGTCACCCGGCATCTTGGCCAGCAGGCTGCCCTTGCCATGCACCACTTCGTCGTGCGAGATCGGCAACACGAAGTTTTCAGTGAAGGCATAGGCGAGACCGAAGCTCATCTCGCCGTGGTGGTGCGGTCGGTGGATGGGGTCGCGCGCCATGTACTGCAGCGTGTCGTGCATCCAGCCCATGTTCCACTTGAAGTGGAAGCCCAGGCCACCGTCGTAGGTGGGGCGGCTGACGGCCGGGAAGGCGGTGCTTTCTTCGGCCAGCGTGATGGCTTGGGGGCGTTCGCCACCGATGACTTCGTTGCTGCGTTTGATGAACGCGATGGCCTCCAAGTTCTCGCGCCCGCCGTACACGTTGGGGATCCACTCGCCCGCCTTGCGGCTGTAGTCGCGGTACAGCATGGACGCCACCGCATCGACGCGCAGGCCGTCAACGTTGTAGCGCTCCAGCCAGTACAGCGCGCTGCCGACCAGGAAGTTGCGCACCTCCGTGCGGCCGAAGTTGTAGATGAGCGTGTTCCAGTCGTTGTGGAAACCCTCGCGCCGGTCGGCGTATTCGTACAGGTGCGTGCCGTCGAACT
>JANNGN010000280.1:0-23151 GCA_031403895.1 Rubrivivax sp.
GGTGGGCGTGCTCTGCCTGCCGGCGGGCAGGTTGTTGCTGGCTTCGCCCAAGGCGTTGCGCAAATTGCTGCCCCAGGAATAGACGACGTTGCCCGGGCCGATGGCCAAGGCGTGGCTGCTGCCCGAGGACAGGGCCGAGAAGCCCGACAAGCCCGGCGCAATGGCGACCGGGAATTCCTGCTTCGCCCTCGTGGTGGTGGTGTCGGCCACACCCAGCAAGCCGGAACTTAAGCGATTGCCCCAGCCCAGAAGCTGGCCGTTTTTCAACACCAGTGTGGTCAGCGCGTCGTTGCTCACCACGGCGCTGGCCCCCGTCAAGGTGCTTGGACAGGGCAGCCCGGTGCAGGTTTCGGCGAGCACGGGCAGCGGGCCATTGACGGCGGTCCCCAAGGCAGTGCCGGTGCCCAATTCGCCGTCGCTGTTGTAGCCGCTGGTGGCAATCGAGCCGTCGTCGCGCAGCACGAAGAGGGCGCCGTAAAAACCCATGCCGAAGCCGCGCGCCAAGCCCCAGGCCGTGGGAATCTGCACCAGGTGCGGAGCGCCATTGCCCAAGCGCTGCGGCACCGGGGCCGCCATGCCAAAGCCGTTGTAGTTGTTGCTGCCCATGGCGAAGGTGCGCCCGTCTTCCAGGGCGACGGCCATGGGCATCGTGCCCGACAGGGTCGGCCCGGCAAAGACCACCGACGGGGCCGAGTAGCCCGCGTTGCCCGACTGCGGCAAGCCGGTGAGTTTGCTGGCCAACGAGAAATACTCGCCGTTGCCCGACTCGTGGCTTTGGCCGGTCAGCCACACGGTCTTGGCCGATCCCGCCTGGCAGTCGGTGCTTTGGCCCTGGTCGTCGATGGCGCGCAGCATCACCAGCCGGTAGCGGTTGCCGGCAATGGCGCACACACGGTCCACCGCTGTGGCGCTGCCCGCTTGCAGCACCTCCACCGGCGCGGCGAAGTTGTAGCGCGTGGCTGTGGCGCCGTTGCCGTTGCCGTTGCCGTCGGCACCGCGCCCATCGGTGCCATTCCAGGCCACGCCCCAATGCAGCACGCGGCTGCCGGTGCTGCCCGGCGTGCCTTTGAGGGCGTAGTAGCTGTCGTAGCCAGCGGCCACCTGATAGACATCGCTCAGCACGCTGGCGTACATGCGCACCGGGCGTGTGGCCTCCTGGCCCAGCGCAATGTTGTAGCCAAAGCTGCCGTCGTTGCGCAGCGAGTTGCCCCACGACCAGACGCTGCGGTCCGGGCGCAGCACCACATTGGCCTCGTAAGTGGCGATCACTTGCAGTGCGGTGAGCGCATTGGCAGGGACACCGGTGTTGACCGTCAGCACGGCGTTGCGGCTGGTGGCGACCGTGCTCTGGCTGCCGCTGCTGCGCGTGATGCGCACCGCCAGCGTTGCGCCGTTGGCCGCCAGCGGCACGTTGCTCAGCGTCAGCGTGCCCGGTGTGGTGTTGTCCTGGATGCCGGTGGCGCCGAGCACGCTGGCCTGCTGCAGCAGGCCGTTGCCGGCGACGCCGCTGCCGTCCGCCAACGGCTGGCCGTTGAGCAGCCACTGCCAGCTGAGGGTGCCGAGTTCGTCGCTGAGCGCGAAATTGAAGGTCGCCGTGCCAGCGGCCGTGTTCAGGCTGGCATCGACGGCGGCGTTGACGGGCTGCGCCGTGAACAGCGGCAGTCTCGTCATGGTGACCGTGATCGTCACGGCGCTGGTGTCGATGCTGCCCTGCGCGTTGCTCAGGCGCACGCGGAACATCGCACCGTTGTCAACGACTTCGAGTGGCGGCGTCTGCAGTGGGCAGGGGCTTGAGCAGGTGGCCGATGAGGTGCTGCCCGCGTCGGCCCAGTTGCCGCCGACGAAGCGCTGCAGCGTCAACGTCACCGGGCCGCTGCCGGCGTAGCCAACGCTGAGGGTTGCGCGGTTGCCTTCATTCACGGTGCTGCCAGCGGGTTGCGCCAGCACGCTGGGCGCGCTGGGCGCCTGCGTGACGTTGAGCACCGCCGTCGAGGTGGGCCGTGCGCCTGCGGGCGTGGCGACGTTGTCGATGGCCACGACGATGTTCGTGCCGTCGCAGCCCAGCGGCACGTTCGACAGCCGCAGCACCCCTTCGGCCGGGAACGAGGCGACCGCGCCAGCGCAGGGGCCGTTGGTGAGGGTGCCTGGCACGAGTTGCAGGTTGCCGATGCCCCAATTTGTGTTGACCGGCCGCGTGCCGGCGACCGTCACGCTGAAGTCGATGCTGCCGCCTTGCTGCACCGATCGCGGTGTGACCAGCGGCTGCGCAAAGCTGGCGGCCACCGCGCGTTCGCGCACGCTGAGCGTGACGACATCGCTCCAGATGCCATTGGCGAAGCCGGGCTGGGTCGCCTGCAGCGCCAGCCGGGTGCCGTTGGCCGACAGCGGCACGCTGCCCAGCGTGAGGGTTGCGCCATCGGCGCCGCTGACGGTGGCACCGCCCAATGTCCCAGTGCCCGCGCCGTTGTTCACCGGCGTGCCGCTGCAGGCGCGAACGCCCAGGAAGCCGATGCTGCAGCTCACGTTGCTGTACCAGCGCAGCGTGGGCGTCGGCGTGCCGGTGACGCCGGCTGCGAACTGGGTGCCTTCGCCTTCCAGGATGTCGCGCGCGGCAGGCTGCGCGGTGATGGCTGCAGCCTGTGTGAAGGCCGAGACCGTGAGCGTCGAGGCCTGGCTGAACAAGCAGCGCTCCAACCCAGCCACGCCGCGGTTGCTGCAGACCTGCACGACGTACAGGCGGCCGTTCCACCCGAGCGCTGCGGCCGGGCTCGTGTAGCTGGCCTGGTTGTTGTTGCCTTCGGCCGCACGCACGGCGCTGTCGCCAGCGTTTTGGTAGTAGCGCCACTCGTAAGTCAGATTCGGCGCGGTGGCCGCTGCGGTCAGCGTGAAGGTGTTGTTCTCCACCACCGACACGCTGGTGGGTGTCGGCTGCTGGGTGATCACGGGCTGGGTGCCGGTGTAGCGAACGCGAATCGGCAGGTAAGTGCTGAACTCAAAGCCCACCGGCACGTTGCCGAAGCCGACCTGGAAGGCCGTGGTGGTGTAGCTGCTGGATGCCAGCACGCGCAGCTCGCGGCCACCCGGTGCGGCGGCGCCCGGCACGCGTGCCGGGTCGATCGTGACCGTGAAATAGCGCGTGGTGTCGGTGCGCACGTCCTCGACAGCCGTCCAGCTGGATGCGAAGCCCTGGTTGGCCGAAAAGCCACCTGGCGTGCCGGCGACGGCGATCTGGTCGGTGCGCGTCGTGCCCGGCGCGCGCGTCCAGACCAGGCGCATGTTGAGCGTGGTCGGCCCGCTGACGGTGACGATCGGCGGCAGTGTTCCGCTGTTGCCGGGGATCACCGCGACGGGCGTGCCGTTGCTGTCCATCAGTTCGAGCTTCAAGCTGCTGGCCGTGGGGCAGTCCACAGCGCCGATGATCCAGCCCGTGGTCGCGCCGGTGCGGCTGCAGTAGGCGAAGACGAACCAGGACAACTCGCTGATGTCGGCCGACAGCATGCCGGCCATGCGGGCGCTGCTGGTGACGACGCGCCACTTACCGCCGGGCTCGGCCTTGAGCAGCACCGGCGTCTCGCCTTCGGGCACCGCGCCGGCTGCCAGTGGCACGGCGAACAGAGCCGGGCTGTCGAAGACCTGCCCGTGCGGGGTGACGGCATACACCGGCGAAGCGGCGTTGATGCCGTCCAGCGGCGGCGCGCCGGTCGCGTCTTGCGCAATCTGCAGCGTGACGTTGGCCGACAGTGCGCCGGGCGGGACGGTCAGCCGCGTGCCATCGGGGCCGTCAACCGTGCCGCCGGCCGAGCCGACCGTGGCGCTGCCCACGCTGGGCGGTGGCGGGCCGGAATCGCCGCCGCAGGCGGCCAGCGCCAGCGTCAGGGCCAGCGTCAGCGTCAGGGCCTCGCCGGCGCGCAGGAGGGTCGTCAGGTGCTTGATCGGCTGCATGGTGTGTTCTCCAAGAGGCCCCGAATTCGGGCCGCTGGATGCCACGGTAGGCAGCAGGGCGTCACGCACGCGTCACGCGGCGCGGTGGCTGTCGTCGCTTCTAGGGGGTGGCCTGTTCTTGCCCGCTGCGCGGCGATGCTGCTGGCCCGGGTTGCGCTATCTGCTAGATTGCGTGCAACCGCCACCACCTGGATTCGCACCATGGGCACGCCGCTGCTGAAAACGACGCTCGAGGATTACCTGCGTTGGGAGAACGAGCAGCCCGAGAAGCACGAATTCCACCGCGGCGAGATCTTCGCCATGGTCGGTGCCCGGCGCGTGCATGGGCGGGTGGTTGCCAACCTGGCATCGGCCCTCGTCAACGCTCTGCGCGGCAGCCCATGCCAGGTGTTCTCCGAAGGCATGAAGGTGCAGCCCGCCGCCGACACCATCCTGTACCCCGACGTCTTCGTCACCTGCGACGGCGCCGACCTGCGCACCGAGATGATCTTCCGCGCGCCCAAGCTGGTGATCGAAGTGCTGTCGCCCAGCACGCAGGCCTACGACCGGAGCCAGAAGTTTGCGCTCTATCGCCACCTGGCCAGCCTGCAGGAATATGCGCTGGTGGACCCCGACACGCGCCGCATCGAGGTCTTCCGCATCGGCGCCGACGGCCTGTGGGTGCTGCACGATATGAGCGAGCGGCCCGCGCTGGCGCTGACCAGTGTCGGCTGCGAGGTGGCGATGGCCAATGTCTTTGACGGCGTCGAGGCGCACTGAAGGTAGTCGCCCAGGCCGGCGAACCCAGGCCGGCGGGTCGCAAGGGCATGGCGCGCTATGGCAAAGGCGCTGCCATGCCCGCCGCCGCCACTCCTGACATCCGCATCGTGCAGGCCGTCTGCCCGCACGACTGCCCCGACACCTGCGCCCTACACGTCAGCGTGCAGGCCGGACGCGTGACGCGCATCGTTGGCGACCCCGATCACCCGCCCACCCATGGCGCGCTGTGCACCAAGGTCAGCCGTTACGCCGAGCGCACCTACCACCCCGATCGTGTGCTGACACCGCTGAAGCGCGTGGGCAAGAAGGGCGAAGGCCGCTTCGTGCCGGTGGGCTGGGACGAGGCGCTGGACGCCATCGCCGCGCGGCTCAAGTCAATCGCCGCACGCAACGCCGAGGCGATCCTGCCCTACAGCTACGCCGGCACCATGGGCCTGGTGCAGGGCGACGGCATGGCGGCACGCTTTTTCCACAAACTCGGCGCGAGCCTGCTCGACCGCACCATCTGCAGCCAGGCCGGTGGCGACGCGCTGGTGGCCACCTACGGCGCCAAGGTCGGCATGCACGTCGAGCAGTTCGTGCACAGCAAACTGATCCTCATCTGGGGCGGCAACCCCATCACCAGCAGCGTGCACTTCTGGACCTCTGCGCAGCAGGCCAAACGCGCGGGCGCCAAGCTCATCTGCATCGACCCGCGCAAGACCGAGACGGCCGAGAAGTGCCACCAGCACATCGCCGTGCTGCCCGGCACCGACGGTGCATTGGCGCTGGCGCTGATGCACGAGCTGATCGCCCACGACTGGCTCGACCACGACTACCTGGCGCAGCACGTGCATGGCTGGCCCGCGCTGCGTACACGCGCGCTGCAGTGGCCGCCTGAACGCGCTGCCGAGGTCTGCGGCATCACGGCCGATGAGGTGCGTTGCCTGGCGCGCGACTATGCACAGACCAAGCCCGCCGCGATCCGCCTGAACTACGGCATGCAGCGTGTGCGCGGCGGTGGCAATGCGGTGCGGCTGATTGCGCTGCTGCCGTGCTTGACGGGCGCGTGGCGGCACGCGGCGGGCGGGCTGCTGCTGTCGTCGTCGGGCTGGTTCCGCAACGTCAAGCGTGATGCTTGGTTGCAGCGGCCCGACCTTCTCGCGGACCGCAAACCACGCACCATCAACATGAGCACCATCGGCGACGACCTGCTGCGCGAAACCTCAGCCACTTTCGGCCCCAACGTCGAAGCCATCGTCGTCTACAACAGCAACCCGGTGGCGGTGGCACCCGACAGCGCCAAGGTCGTGCAAGGCTTCCTGCGTGAAGACCTGTTCACCGTCGTGCTGGAGCACTTCCTGACCGACACCGCCGACCATGCCGATTACGTGCTGCCCGCCACCACGCAGCTCGAGCACTGGGACGCGCACACCAGCTACGGCCACACCTGCGCCATGCTCAACAAGCCGGCCATTGCACCGATCGGGCAGGCGCGTTCCAACGCGCAGATCTTCCGCGACCTGGCGCTGCGCATGGGCTTCACCGACGCGTGTTTTGCCGACAGCGACGAGACGATGGCGCGCGGCGCCTTCGTGCCCGAACTGGTCAGCGCCGCTGCGCTGGAAAGCAAGGGCTGGAGCCAGTTGCAGATTGCCGACGCGCCCTTTGCGAACGGCGGCTTCCCCACGCCCAGCGGCAAGGCCTGGGCCGATCACCCCCTGCTTGGCGTGCCCGAGCACCTGCCGAACTACGAAAGTGTGCAGTCTTCGCCCGCACTCGCGGCACGCTACCCGCTGGCGATGATCTCGCCGCCGGCGCGCAACTTCCTCAACTCCACTTTCGTCAACGTGTACAGCCTGCGCGCGTCCGACCCCGAGCCGAGGCTTGAACTGCACCCGCAGGACGCGGCCGCGCGCGGCATAAAGAGCGGCGCCACCGTGCGCGTCTTCAACGAGCGCGGTGAATACCACTGCAAGGCCGACGTGAGCGAGCGCGCGCGCCCCGGTGTCGTCAACGGCCTGGGCATCTGGTGGCGCAAGCTCGGCTTGAGCGGCACCAACGTCAACCAGCTCACGCACCAGCGTCTGACCGACATCGGCCGCGCACCGTCGTTCTACGACTGCCTGGTCGAGGTCCGGGCCGCTTGAACAGCGCGTGCGCAAAGGCGGGTGGCTGATGGCGGCGGGCGGCCTGCTCGGGGGGCTGGCTGGCGCCGCGCTGTTGGCCGCCGCCGCCGTCTGCCTGGGCAGCGGCTGCAGCGCGATCGGCTACTACGCGCAGGCCGTCAACGGCCACCTCGACCTGCTGCAAAGCGCCAGGCCCGTCGCCGACTGGGTGGCCGACCCGGCCACGCCAGCGGGCTTGCGCGAGCGGCTGCAACTGAGCCAGCGCATGCGCGACTTTGCGGTCAGCGAACTCAAGCTGCCCGACAACGCCAGCTACCGGCGTTATGCCGACCTGAACCGCAGCGCTGCGGTGTGGAACGTGGTGGCCGCGCCCGAGCTGGGCCTGACGCTCAAGACCTGGTGCTTTCCGGTGCTGGGTTGCGTGGGCTACCGCGGCTTCTACACGCAGCAGCCGGCTGATGTGCAGGCTGCCGCGCTGCGCGGCGCGGGCTGGGAGACGATGGTTTACGGCGTGCCGGCGTACAGCACGCTGGGCTACAGCAACTGGGTCGGTGGCGACCCTTTGCTCAACACCTTCATCCAGTGGCGCGAAGGCGAGCTGGCGCGGATGATCTTCCACGAGCTGTCGCACCAGGTCGCCTATGCCGACGACGACACCACCTTCAACGAGTCCTTCGCGACGGCGGTGGAACGCATCGGCGGCCAGCGCTGGCTGCAGCGCCATGGCAGCGAAGCGGCGCGCGCCGAGAACGAAAGATTGCTGCGCTACCAGCAGGACTTTCGTGCCTTCACGCTGCGCTGGCGCGGCGCATTCGACGCGCTCTACAAGAGTGCGCTGCCCGCGTCCGCCCAGCGTACACAAAAGACCGTGCTGATGGACCGCCTGCGCGGCGAGTACCAGGTGATGAAAGCGGGGCCCTGGGCGGGCTACGCGGGTTACGACGGCTGGTTCGAACGCGCCAACAATGCATCCTTCGCGGTGCTGGCGGCGTACAACGAACTGGTGCCCGACTTCGAACGCCTGTTCGATCGCTGTGGCGGCGACTTCAGCCGCTTCTACGCCGAGGTCAAGGGATTGGCCGCCTTGCCCAAGGCAGAACGCCGCGCCAAACTGGCTTTGCCTGCTTAGGAAGGAACCGCAACGTGGCAGACATCAAGATTCACCGCGACCACGCACTCGGCCTGGCCAAGGCACGGAAGATCGCCTGGGCCTGGGCTGAAGAAGTCGAAGAAAAACTGCAAATGGATTGCACCGTCATCCAGGGCCAGACCAGCGACACGGTGGAATTCACCCGCTCTGGCGTGAATGGCCGCCTGATCGTGGCGGCCGACCACTTCGACCTTGAAGCCAAGCTCGGTTTTCTGCTTGGCGCCTTCAGCGGCAAGATCGAAACCGAGATCACGAAGAACCTGGACGCCATGCTCAGCAAGGGCGCTGCAGCAGCCAGGAAAGCGGCGGCCAAAAAGGCCGCGAAGTAGGCACCGAGCGATGCGAAACCTCCATGCCCTGCTACTGCAGCTTGCAGCCGCTTGCGCCCTGCTGGCGCCATCTGCGGCTTTTGCACAGACGGCACTGTCCTGTCCGCCCTTTCTGCAACACACCCTGCCGCGCTTGCAGGACGACAAGCCGCAGCCGCTGTGCCAGTACGCCGGCAAGGTGCTGCTGGTGGTCAACACCGCCAGCCACTGCGGCTACACGCCGCAGTACGAAGGGCTGGAGGCGCTGCACGCCAAGTACGCCGCGCGCGGCCTTGTGGTGCTGGGTTTCCCGTCCAACGACTTTGGCCAGCAGGAGCCCGGCAACGCGCAGCAGATTGCAGAACTTTGCTTCAACACCTCTGGCGTGAAGTTCCCGATGTTTGCCAAGATCGTGGTCAAGGGGCCGGGCGCCCACCCGGTCTATGTCGCGCTGACAAAAGCCACCGGCCAGGCACCGGGCTGGAACTTCCACAAGTACCTGGTGGACCGTCAGGGCAAGCCGGTGGCCAGTTTCAACAGCGACGTGGCGCCGGGCAGTTCAGCACTCGCCGCTGCGATCGAAAAGGCGCTGGCTGCGCGTTAAAGCGGCCAAGCCCCCAAGCCCCCAAGCAGCCGCCGCGGAACCGGCCAAGCCGGGCCGCCAGCGGCGCCCCCCTGGGGGGGAAGCGCCGCAGGCGCTCCGGGGGGGGTCTCATTCACCGCCGCACCTTGCCGTCACCCGACAGCATCGACAGTTCCACAAAGCTCGACCCGCGGTGGTTGCGCGGCCCGAAGCTGACGATGTAGCCGCCTGCGTCGTAGCGCTGCATGCTTTCCAGCGCCGTCACCAGGGCCTCGCGCGTTGCAGCGCCGCCAGCGCGGCGCAGGCCTTCGGTGAAGACCTTCGCGCAGACGTAGCCTTCCATGCTGGAATAGTTGGCCGTGATGTTTGCATCCCCGCCCGCACCCGCCTTGCGCACGGCATCCAGATACTCGCGCGCGATTGCGGTGGTGGTGCTGAAAGGGAAGGGCATGACCTGGCTGACCACCACGCCCAGCGCTTCCTTGCCCAGCTCGTCCGCCAGCGCCTTGGTGCCTACGAATGACACGTTGTAGAAAGTGCCGCCGTAGCCCGCCTTGCGCGCCTCGCGCACAAAGGCGGCGCAGCTCTTGTAGGCGCTGATCTGCACCACCGCGTCGGGTGCATCGGCCACGATCGCCTTCACGGCGGCGGCCACGTCCACACTGTTGCGTTCCACCAGTGCCACCGCAGTGGGCTTCAGGTCGCGCGCCTTCAGCGCCCGCAGCACGCCGTCCAGACCGGCCTGGCCATAGCTGTCGTTCTGGCGGAACACGGCAACGCGCTTCAGGCCGAGCGTCGTGAGCTGGCGCACGATGAGCTCGGTCTCGTCGTAGTACGACGCGCGCACATGGAAGACCCAGTGGCTGAAGGGTTCGCGCAGCGCCTCGGCACCCGTGAAGGCGCCGAAGAAGGGCACGCCAGCGGCGTTGGCCAAAGGCAGCGCGGCCAGCGAGGTGGGCGTGCCGACATAGCCGAAGAGCGCGAACACGCCTTCCTGTTTGATGAGGATTTCGGTGTTGGCGCGGCAGCGATCGGGCTCGTAGCCGTCGTCCAGCGCGCGCAACTGCACCGTGCGGCCATTGACGCCGCCATCAGCATTCAAGCGGTCGAAATAGATGCGCGCGCCGCTGTTCATCTGGATGCCCAGCTGCGCCGCCGGGCCGCTGAGCGCGGCCGACTGGCCGAGCACGATGCTGCGCTCGGTCTGCGCCAGCGCGGGGTAGGACAGTGAGGCAGCCGCACCGGCAGCCAGCCGCTGCAGGGCGTGGCGGCGCTTCAAAAAGGGCCTCGCAGGCGCTGTTGTTGCATCACTTCAAAGACTCGACAAGGTCCACGTACGCCTGCATCGCGTCGTCCTTGCCTTGGCCCTTGACGGTGGCCCAGGCGTCGTACTTGGCGCGGCCCACCATGTCGGTGAAGCCGGGGCGCTTGCCCTCGACATCGCCTTCGGTGGACTGCTTGTACAGCGAATAGAGCTTCAGCATCGTCATGTTGTCGGGCTTGTCGGGCAGCTGCTTGCTGGCGGCAACAGCGGCGTCGAAAGTGGCTTTGAGCGTGACCATGGCGGTGCGTCCTTTCTAGGGCTTTGTGGGTGAAAGTCTGAACTTGACGGGGCCGATGTTACCCAGCATCGTGCCCGCTTCCTCACGCTTGGCCAGCATCAAGGAGTAACCCGATGGAAGACGTCGCGCACGCCCCGCGTGCCGAACGCATGTCACGCGTGGACACCGCGTGGCTGCGCATGGACAACGATGTCAACCTGATGATGATCGTCGGCATCTGGCTGCTCACACCCGCCATCACCATCACCGCGCTGCGTGAACGCATTGGTGACAAGTTGCTGAAGTACGAACGGTTCCGCCAGAACGCGGTGGCCGACACCATGGGCGCGCACTGGGTCTTCGACGAGCACTTTGATGTTGAGCGCCACGTCGTGAGCACAAAGCTGGCGCGCAAGAAGGGGCAAAGCGAACGCGATGCCCTGCAGCTGCTGTGCGGCAACCTGGCGTCAACGCCGCTGGACCGGGCGCACCCGCTGTGGCAGTTTCACCTCATCGAGCACTATGAAGGCGGCAGTGCCATCGTGGTGCGCATCCACCACTGCATCGGCGACGGCATTGCGCTCACATCGGTGGTCATGTCCATCACCGACGGCGGCACCGAGCCGCCGAAGCGCCGCAAGCGCAGCGGCGCAAGCGACGGCGGCCACGACAGCGACTGGCTCACCGACGCCGTGCTCAAGCCGCTGACCGACTTCACCGTCAAAGCCGTCGCCCTGTATGGCGGCGGCATCACCAAGACGCTGGAGATGCTGTCCAACCCGCAGCAGCCGCTGCAAGGCGGGGCCGAGATGGCGCGCACGGGTGTGCAGGTGGTCAAGGACATCGTGGCACTGGCCGCCATGCCCGACGACTCGCCGACGCGGTTGAAGGGCAAGCCCTCGGGCAGCAAGGTGGTGGCTTGGTGCGAACCGATCCCGCTGGACGTCGTCAAGGCTGTCAGCAAGGGCCTGAACTGTTCCATCAATGATGTCCTGCTGGCCTGCGCCGCCGGCGCCATCGGCGGCTACCTGCGGGACCTTGGCGACGACCCGGCGGGCAAGGAGATCCGCGCCATGGTGCCGGTGAATCTGCGTCCGCTCGACCAGGCCTGGAAGCTCGGCAACCGCTTTGGCCTGGCGCCGCTGGTGCTGCCGATCGGCGTGGCCAACCCGGTCGAACGCGTGTACGCCGTGCATGCCCGCATGACTGAACTAAAGGGCAGTTACCAGCCGCTGCTGGCCTTCACGATCCTGGCGCTGACGGGGTTGCTGATCAAGCCGGTGCAGGACACCGTGCTCGGCCTGTTTTCAAGCAAGACCACCGCCGTCATGACCAACGTACCCGGCCCTGCCGTGGCATTGAAGCTGTGTGGCTGCACGCTGCGCCAGAGCATGTTCTGGGTGCCCGCATCGGGCGACGTGGGCATGGGCGTCAGCATCTTGAGCTACGGCGGCGGCGTGCAGTTCGGCCTCATCACCGACCAGCGCCTGTGCCCCGATCCGCAGGCCATCATCGACCGTTTTGAGCCGGAGTTCGAAAAGCTCCTCATGGTCACCATGATGCTGCCCTGGTCGGGCCAGGACGCGGGCTGATTCCCGTCTGCGCAGCGTTTCAATCCCAGTCTGTTTTCAATCTCAAGGAGCACCCCATGGCCATCAGCGTGGATATCGACCTCGGCTACGAATTCACCGTCAAGGCGGGCTTCAAGGATGTGTTCGACCTCGTCTCCGACGTGCCCACGTCGGCCAGCTTCTTCCCCAAGGTCGATCAGCTCGTGGACCTGGGCAGTGGTGCCTACCGCTGGGAGATGGAAAAGGTAGGCACCGCGCAGATCAACATCCAGACCGTCTATGCCAGCAAGTACGTGTCGGACCGCAAGAAGGGCACCGTGACCTGGACACCGGTGAAGGGCGAAGGCAATGCGCTCGTGGGCGGCAGCTGGAAAGTGAGCGAAGGCAAGTTGGGCACGGCGCTGCAATTCAAGGTCAACGGCACGGTGGAAGTGCCGCTGCCGGGGCTGATGAAAATGGTGGTGGTGCCGGTGGTGAAGGGTGAATTCGAGAAGCTGGTGGAGAAGTACATCGACAACCTGATCAAGAAATTCGGCGGTGAACTGTGATGGCGCCGATCAAGCTGGTGAGCCGCCGGGCCCTGGCCATTGCCGCGACCTGCATGCTGGCGGTGGGCAGCATGCCACTGCACGCGGCGACACCGAAAGACACGCTCGTGGTGGCGCTGGCCTTCGACGACATCATCAGCCTGGACCCGGCTGAAGCCTTCGAGATCAGTGCCGGCGAATTGATGGGCAACGGCTACGACCGCTTGCTGCGCTATGACGTGGCCGACCCCAGCAAGCTGGTGGCCGACCTGGCCAAGGGCTGGAAGGTCAGCGAGGACGGCAAGACCTACAGTTTCGAGATCAAGCCCGGCCTCAAGTTCGCCAGTGGCAACGTGCTAACGGCCGAAGACGTGGTCTTCAGCCTGCAGCGCGCGGTGCTGCTGGACAAGACGCCGGCTTTCATCCTCACGCAGTTCGGCCTGAGCAAGGACAGCGTGCGCGACAAGGTCAAGCAGACCGGCCCGCTGACGTTGACGATCGAGACCGACAAGGCCTACGCGCCGACACTGGTTTACAACTGCCTGACGGCCAACGTGGCGGCGGTGGTGGACAAGAAGCTGGTGCTGTCCAAAGAGCAGAACGGCGACATGGGCTATGGCTGGCTGAAGACGGGCTACGCCGGCAGCGGGCCGCTGAAGATTCGCGAGTGGCGCGCCAACGAGATCGTGGCACTCGAGCGCAACGACAACTACTGGGGCGCGAAGAGCAAAGCGGCGCGTGTCATCTACCGCCACATCAAGGAAAGCGCTACCCAGCGCCTGCTGCTGGAAAAGGGCGACGCCGACATCGCGCGCAACCTCACGCCGCAGGACCTGGATGCGCTGGCGGCCAACAAGGACATCAAGACGACGGCCACGCCAAAGGGCACGGTGTACTACTTCAGCCTGAACCAGAAGAACGCCACGCTGGCCAAGCCCGAAGTGCGCGAAGCCTTCAAGTGGCTGGTGGACTACGACGCCATCGGCAAGACGCTGATCAAGAACATCGGTGTCGTGCACCAGAACTTCCTGCCGATCGGACTGCTGGGCGCCGCCAGGGACACGCCCTACAAGCTCGACGTGGCCAAGGCGAAAGCGCTGCTGGCCAAGGCCGGTGTGCCGAATGGCTTCAAGGTCACGATCGACATGCGCACCGTGCAGCCGGTGCAGGGGATTACCGAGGCCATCCAGCAGACCTTCAAGCAGGCCGGCATCGAACTTGAAATCCTGCCTGGCGACGGCAAGCAAACGCTCACCAAGTACCGTGCGCGCACGCACGACATCTACATCGGCCAGTGGGGCGCCGACTACTGGGACCCGCACACCAACGCCGACACCTTTGCGCGCAACCCGAACAACGCCGACGACGCCAAGACCAAGCCGCTGGCCTGGCGCAATGCCTGGGACATCCCCGAGCTGACGAAACAGGCCGACGCCGCCGCGCTGGAACGTGACGGCCCCAAGCGCGCCAGGATGTACCAGCAGATGCAGGCCGACTTCCGCGCCAGCAGCCCCTTTGTGATGCTCTATCAGCAGACCGAGGTGGCGGCCTACCGCACGAATGTCGAGGGCTTGCGCATTGGGCCTACGTCTGATTCCACTTACATGTTCGTCATTAGCAAACGTTGATGGCCCGGCCGGTGTTTGCCCGCGCGCTGAAGGCGGGCGGGCGCTTCGCAGCGGTGGTGGTGCTCACGCTGCTGGGCTTGTTGGCGGTGACCTTCTTCATCGGCCGCGTGATCCCGGTCGATCCGGCGCTGGCGATCGCGGGTGACCGCGCGCCTGAACACGTGATCCAGCGCGTGCGCGAAGAGCTGGGTCTGAACCTGCCGCTCTACCAGCAGTTTGGCCGTTATGTCAGCCGGGCGGTGCAGGGTGACTTCGGCAACTCGGTGCTGACGTCCAACCCGGTCTTCGACGACATCAAGAAGACATTCCCGGCGACGCTGGAGCTGGCCACCTGCGGCATCCTCATCGGCGCCGGCCTCGGCGTGCCGCTGGGTGTGTGGGCGGCGGTGCGGCGCGGCGGCGCCGCCGACCATGCGGTGCGCGTGATGGGCCTGGTGGGCTATTCGGTGCCGATCTTCTGGCTCGGTTTGATGGCGCTGGTGCTGTTCTACGCCAAGCTGGGCTGGGTCGGCGGGCCGGGGCGCATCGACGTGGTGCATGAGTTCACCATCGACAGGGTCAGCGGCATCATGCTGCTGGACACTGCGTTGGCCGGCGACTGGAACGCCTTTCGCAACGCGCTCAGCCACTTGGTGCTTCCCGCATCACTGCTTGGTTATTTTTCACTCGCCTACATCAGCCGCATGACACGCAGTTTCATGCTCAATGAATTGGCGCAGGAGTACATCGTGGCCGCGCGCGCCAAGGGCCTGAGCGAAGCGCGCATCATCTGGCGCCACGCGCTGCGCAATGCGATGGTGCCGCTGGTGACGGTGATCGCGCTGTCCTATGCCGGCCTGCTGGAAGGCAGCGTGCTGACAGAAACCGTGTTCGCCTGGCCGGGCCTGGGCCTGTACATCACCAATTCGCTGCAGAACGCCGACATGAACGCGGTGCTGGGCGGCACCATCGTCGTCGGCACGGTGTTCATTGGCCTCAACCTGCTGAGCGATTTGCTGTACCGGCTGCTCGACCCGCGCACGCGGGACACAAGATGAGCGACCTGACGGCATGGCTGCTGTCCGAGCGCCCGCAGTCGCGCCGCCAGGCCGCGCTGGGCCGCGCCTACGCGGGCTGGCGCAGCTTCGCGCACAACCGGCTGGCGATGGTGGGGCTGGCGATCGTGCTGGCGCTCGTTGCGGTGGCGCTGCTGGCCGACGGCATCGCGCCCTACCCGCCGACTGTGGGGGAACTTTCGCAGCGCTTGTTGCCGCCATCGGCCACCCACTTCTTCGGCACCGACGACCAGGGCCGCGACATCTTCAGCCGCCTGCTGCACGGCAGCCGCATCACGCTCTTTGTCGTGGCGCTGGTGGCGGTGCTGGCCGCCCCAGTCGGCCTGCTGGTCGGCACCGCGTCCGGCTATGCCGGCGGCTGGCTTGACGCGGTGCTGATGCGCATCACCGACATCTTTCTCGCCTTCCCGAGGCTGATCCTGGCGCTGGCCTTTGTGGCGGCACTCGGGCCGGGCATCGAGAACGCGGTGATCGCGATTGCCATCACCTCGTGGCCGCCGTATGCGCGCATTGCACGCGCCGAGACGCTCAGCATCCGCCAGGCCGACTACATCAGCGCCGTCAAGCTGCTGGGCGCCAGCCCGCTGCGCATCGTGTTGCGGCATGTGATGCCGCTGTGTGTGCCGAGCGTGATCGTGCGCGTAACGCTGGACATGGCCGGCATCATCCTCACCGCCGCCGGCCTCGGCTTCCTGGGCCTGGGCGCACAACCACCGATGCCCGAGTGGGGCGCGATGATCGCCGCCGGCCGCGCCTATGTGCTGGACCAGTGGTGGGTGGCGGCGGCGCCCGGTGCGGCGATCTTCATCGTCAGCCTGGGCTTCAACCTGCTGGGGGACGGCTTGCGCGATGCGCTCGACCCGAAGGCGGTGAAATGATGGCGCTGGATTGATGGCGCCGGACTGATGGCGGTAATCTGATGCAACCCCTGCTGAGCGTGCAAGACCTGCGTGTGGCCTACCCGGCCCGTGAAGGGGGGTTCATCGAAGTCGTGCGCGGCGTCAGCTTCGCGCTCGGCCGCGAACGGCTGGGCATCGTCGGCGAGTCGGGGTCCGGCAAGAGCCAGACCGGGCGCGCGATCCTCGGCCTGACGGCGCCGGGTGGGCGCGTCACGGCGCAGACGCTGCAGTTCAGTGGCATCGACCTGCTGCATTGCCCACCGGCGCAACGCCGCGCTTTGCGCGGGGGCCGCATCGCGATGGTGCTGCAGGACCCGAAGTATTCGCTCGACCCGGTGATGCGCATCGGCGCGCAGATCGAAGAAACGCTGCAAGCCCACAAGCCCTGCACCAGCGCCCAGGCGCGCCGCCAGATGCACGACGCGCTGGCGGCGGTGGGCATCGAAGACCCGGCGCGAGTGGGCCGCCTTTATCCGCACGAGGTGTCCGGCGGCATGGGCCAGCGCGCGATGATCGCGATGATGCTGATCGCCGGGCCCGAGCTGCTGATCGCTGACGAGCCCACCTCGGCGCTGGACGTAACGGTGCAACTGCAGGTGCTTGGCATCCTGGACACGCTGGTGCGCAAACGCGGCATGGGCCTGATCTTCATCTCGCACGACCTGCGCCTGGTCAGCAGTTTCTGCGACCGCGTGCTGGTGATGTACGCCGGCCGTGTGGTGGAAGAGATCGCTGCGGCCGAGCTGCACCAGGCCCGCCACCCCTACACACGCGGCCTGCTGAATTGCCTGCCGCAATTGGGCGCACCGCGGCACCCGCTGCCGACGCTGGACCGCCAGCCGGAGTGGGCAGCATGAAGGCCGCTGACGCAGTCGCCGGCACCGGCCTGGACGTGGCCGAGCTGCGCGTGGTCTTCGATGGTTTCGTGGCCGTGGACGGCGTGTCCTTCAGCGTCGCGCCGGGCGAGAGCTTCGGCATCGTCGGTGAGTCGGGTTCGGGCAAGAGCACCGTGCTGCGTGCGCTTTGCGGCCTGGCGCCGCGCAGCGCTGGCAGCGTGCAGCTCACGGGCGCCAGCAGCGCCGTTGCGCCCGGCAGCACGGCCTGGCGCCGCCAGGTGCAGATGGTGTTTCAGGACCCCTATGGCAGCCTGCATCCGCGGCAGACGGTGGACCGCATCCTGGCCGAGCCGCTGGCCATCCACGGCATGGGTGACGAGCAAGTGCGCATCGAGCGTGCGCTCGACGAAGTGGGGCTGGGCACGGGCTTTCGCTTCCGCTACCCGCACCAGCTTTCGGGCGGCCAGCGCCAGCGCATCGCCATTGCACGCGCGCTCATCCTGGAGCCACCCGTGCTGTTGCTGGACGAGCCCACTTCGGCGCTGGACGCGTCGGTGCAGGCCGAAGTGCTGAACCTGCTGGAGGCGCTGCGCGCGCGGCGCGGGCTGACTTTCATCATGGTCAGCCACGACCTGGCGGTGGTGACGCACCTGTGCCAGCGGCTGCTGGTGATGCAGCGCGGCCGGGCCGTGGAAACGGTGGCTGCGGCCGACCTGGCAGCGCACCGGGTGAAGAGCAGCTACACGCAGAGCCTGATGCGCGCTTCGGCGGGGTTCAGCCGCAGCCTGGCGTGAAAGCCCTGCACGCGGGCGGGCAGCGCGAAGGCGTGAAGGTTCAGACGCCGCCACGCGCAGCTTCGAAAAAGTTGTAAGGCTCCTCATCCAATCCTGACCGACGCTCGTACCTCCCTGCTTGTGTTGCAGAAGGCCACCGGCATGTTCAGTCCCGCATTGAAGTCGCAGTGCAAGCTCTTGCTGGGCAAGTCCCTGCTGAGCATGTCTGCGGCGATCAGCATGCTGGTGGCGGCGCCGGCCTGCGCAGCAGGCGGCAAACTGCTGCTGACCGGCGGCGTCAGCAGCATCGACGGCGCAGCCGGCGGCGGCCTGACGCCGTGGGCGGTGATCGGCAGCTACGCCACCGGGGGCGAGGTCGGTGCCACCGCGCACGTCTCGCGCCTGCGCACGCAGGACTACGGCCTGACCACTTTCGGCGCCGCGCTCGGGGTGCTGGACCGCGTCGAGCTCTCGCTGGCGCGCCAGCGCTTCGACACCGGCGCCACCGGCACCGCACTCGGCGCGCCGGGCCAGAAGCTGACGCTCGACATCACCGGTGTCAAGCTGCGCCTGGCCGGTGACGCCGTGCTGGACAGCGACTCGTGGCTGCCCCAGGTGGCCGTGGGCGTGCAGTCCAAGCGCGTCGATGCGGGCCGGCTGGCGCCGACGCTGGCCGCGCTGGGGGCAGACACGCGCGGCACCGACTTCTACCTCAGCGCCACCAAGCTCTTCCTGGCGCAGGGTGTGCTGGTGAGCGGCACGCTGCGCTCGACGCGCGCCAACCAGAACGGCCTGCTCGGCTTTGGCGGCACGGCGCAGCGCAAGCGCAAGTGGGTGCCCGAGCTGTCGGTGGCTTATCTGCTCAGCCGCCAGGTGGCGGTGGGCGCCGAAGTGCGCGCCAAGCCCGACAACCTGAACCCGTCGATCCTCTCGGACGGGTTGAAAGAGCAGGCGTGGTCTGACCTCTTCGTGGCCTGGGCACCTAACAAACATGTGTCGCTGACACTGGCCTGGGTGGACCTGGGCCGCATCGTGCCAGCGGTGGTGGCCAGGCGCCAGGGCGGCGCCTACCTGTCAACGCAACTGTCGTTCTGAAGCTGTCGTCCTGAAACTGTCGTTCTGAAAGAACTCCGGAGCCGCCATGAAGCAGATGCTCATCGCCAGACTGCTGGCCACCGCCATCACCCTGGCCGCCGTGAATGCGCAGGCGCAGGGCACAGCCACTGCTGAGGCACCGGCAGGCCTTTACGCCGCCTTTGGAGAACGCGCCGGCA
This sequence comes from Rubrivivax sp., assembly GCA_031403895.1. Taxonomy (GTDB): domain Bacteria; phylum Pseudomonadota; class Gammaproteobacteria; order Burkholderiales; family Burkholderiaceae_C; genus Rubrivivax. The sequence goes on from JANNGN010000280.1 coordinate 18,955, forward strand.
TCTCGGCCCTGATGGACGACTTTGTGCTGCGCCTGAAGGCCGACCTGCGCACCGCGCCCTTCTTCGAAAAATCCAACATGCCCGAACTGGCGCGCGGCCTGACGGAGCAGTTGTGCATGCTGTCCGGCGGCCCCTGCAAGTACACGGGTGCATCCATGAAGAAGGCGCACGATGACCTTGACATCCGGCGCCGCGACTTCAACGCACTGGTCGAAGTGCTGCAAGACAGCATGGACGCCAAGGGCATCCCTTTCAGCACCCAGAACCGCATGTTGGCCCTGCTGGCGCCGATGCACCGCGACGTGGTGACGAAGCCATGAAGGCCGCCCTGATTGCCACAGCCATTGCGGGCGCCGTCGGCGCAGCCCAGGCCGGCACGCTGTGGGTGCGCGTGCTTGACCGCGCGGGCCAGCCCGTGGCCGGTGCTGCCGTCATCGTGCGTAGCCTTGCGACGCCAGGCGCCACGCAGCCGATGGCGCCGGTTGAAATCCTGCAGCAGGACATGAAGTTCGTGCCCGCGGTGGCCGTGGTCACACCCGGCACCGTGGTGCGATTCACCAACCGTGACAGCTTCGACCACCACGTGCGCGGCACCGGCGGCGCCACTTTCGAGTACCGCATTGCCGGCACCGATGTAGCGCGCAAGGACAGCAAGGACCGCGCCGCGCAGGTGGTGCTGCAAGCGGGCGCGGGCCCGGTCTCGGTCGGCTGCCATCTGCACTCGCGCATGGCCGGCAACATCTACATCAGCGAATCACCGTACTTCGGCGTCTCCGATGCCGACGGCCGGGCGCGCATCGACGTGCCCGACGGCGCCGTCACGGTGCTGGCCTGGCACCCGCAGCAGTTGCTGGAGCAGCCTGCGTTGCCATCGCAGGTGGTGCCCGGCACCCAGGGACTGGACCTGGCGCTGAACTTCACGCCGCGCCCGGCGTCACGCAAGCCGCGCTGACAAAGCACGACTCTTTCACGCGCTGCGGCTGCCGCCGGCGCCGGCCGGCCAGCGCCGCTCAGGTGTTTGCCGGGCAGACCGATAAGGACTCCAGAGCGCCGCACGCCAAGCACATCCACGCCAGGCGGCGACGCGCCAAGAAGAGAGTCGAGGTCCAAGATGCTCCTGCCCAAATTCCATTCGCCTGCCGCGCTGCGGCGCCGTGCCATCCTGGCCTGCGCCGCACTGCTCATGACGGCCGCCGCCAGCGCACAGGAGCTGCGCATCGGTGGCACTGGCGCCGCGCTGGGCACCGTGCAGCTACTGGCGCAGGCCTACACCAAGACGGCGCCAGGCGCAAAGCTCACGGTGCTGCCCAGCATGGGCAGCGGCGGTGGCATCAAAGCTGTGCTGGCGGGAGCGGTCCAGATTGGCCTCAGTTCGCGCCCTTTGAGCGACGCTGAAGTGAAAGCCGGTGCCGTGGCGGTGGAGTACGGCCGCACCCCCTTCGTCTTTGCCACTGCAGCGGCCAGCAAGGTGGCCGGCATCACGACGCAGAACCTGGTTGACTTCTACGCGGGCACCGTTGACACCTGGCCCGACGGCGCCAGGCTGCGGCTGGTGCTGCGGCCCATCGGCGACTCTGACAGCGAAACCATCAAGGCCATGTCGCCGGCCATGCGCGATGCCAAGTCGGCTGCCGAGCAGCGCAAAGGCATGGTCTTCACCGTCACTGACCAGGAGACGGCTTCCGCAGTTGAAAAGATTGCCGGCGCGCTGGGCCCGTCAACGCTGGCGCTGCTGCTGTCTGAACAGCGCGCGCTCAAGGCATTGGCGCTGGACGGCGTGGTGCCCAGCGCCCAGACCATCGCCAATGGCAGCTACCCGCTGCACAAACCACTGCTGCTCGTCACCAGCCCGAAGTCACCACCCGAAGCGCAGGCCTTTGTCGGCTTTGTGCGCTCGGCGGCGGGGCGCGAGATCCTGCAGCAAACAGGGCACTGGGTGAAGTGAGCCGCATGAGCCGCATCAGCAGCATCAGCAGCATCAGCATCAGCAGCGCAGCTTCAGCGCCGTCACGGCTGCTCGGCATCCTGGTGCTCGCCGTGGCCGGCTTGCTGGCCGTCGGGCTGCCGGCCGGCTACTTCGGCATTCGCTACAGCGCGCTCGCCGCGTCACTGCAGACCAAGGCCGACGTGAAGGCCGAAGTCATCAACCAGGCGATCGGTGCTTCGCCCGAGATGTGGCGCTTCGAAGAACACCGACTGGGCGAACTGCTGGTGCGCTTTCCGGTCGAGCTGGAAGACGAACACGCCCGCATCGTCACCGACAAGGGCGCCGTGGTTGCCAAGTCGAACCACGTGCTGGCGCAGCCCGTGCTGGGCCGCAGCGCCGAACTCTTTGATTCCGGCGTCGAGGTGGGCCACGTTGAGGTGCAGCACTCGCTGCGCATGCTGCTGCTGCAGACGGCATTGAGTGCGTTCTTCAGCCTTGCCGCAGCGGGCCTGCTGCTGCGCCTGATGCGCTTCCAGCAGGCACGCGAAAGGCACCTGGCCAACACCATCTTCGAGGAGAAAGAGCGCGCCCGCGTCACGCTGCAGTCGATTGGCGACGCCGTCATCACCACCGACGTGTACGAGCGCGTGGACTACCTGAACCAGATGGCCGAACGCCTGACCCAGTGGACGCTGGCCGAGGCGCGCGGCAGGCCGCTGGCCGAGGTCTGCGCGCTGCTGGACGAAAGCACCATGCAGACTGTGCCGGCGCGGGTGGCACAGGCGTTGCGCGACAAGCAGGCGTGTACCTTCAGGGGCAACGAACTGGCGCTGCTGCGGCGCGACGGCTCTTCGATGGCGATCGAGGATTCTGCGGCGCCATTGCTGGACCGGCACGGTGTGGTCATCGGTGGCGTGATGGTGTTCCGCGACGTCACCGCCACGCGCCGCATGGCGCAGCGCATCACCTGGGCTGCCACGCACGACTCGCTGACCGGCCTCGTCAACCGCCGCGAATTCGAAACGCGGGTCGAAGCCGCCTTGCTGAGCGCGCGCAACTCTGAAACCCAGCATGTGCTGTGTTACCTGGATCTGGACCAGTTCAAGGTCGTCAACGACACCTGCGGCCATGCTGCCGGTGACGCGCTACTCAAACAACTGGCGGCGGTGTTGCAGGCCCGGCTGCGCGAGTCCGACACGCTGGCGCGCCTGGGCGGCGACGAATTTGGCGTGCTGCTGGAAGGCTGCCCGCTCGACCGTGCGCAGCTCATCGCGGCCGACCTGCTGGCTGCGGTGCAGGACCATCGCTTCCAGTCCAATGACAAGATATTTGCGGTCGGCGTCAGCATCGGCCTGGTGGCCATCAACGCCGGCACCGGCAGCCGCGCCGATGTCTTCAGCGCCGCCGACACCGCCTGCTACACGGCCAAGGAACAAGGGCGCAACCGGGTCTGCGTGTTCCACAGCAGCGACGCCGACATGGCGCAGCGGCGTACCGAGATGGGCTGGGCGGCGCGGCTGACACGGGCACTCGAAGAAGACCGCCTGGTGTTGCACTACCAGCCCTACCTGGCGCTGGGCCCGCACAGCGCTGGCGGGCGCCACATCGAAATCCTGCTGCGCCTGATCGACGAAGACGGCGCACTGGTGCTACCCGGCAGCTTCCTGCCCGCAGCCGAGCGCTACAACATCATGCCGGCCATCGACCGCTGGGTCATCAAGACCGTCTTCACGCGCTACCGCGACCTGCGGGCGCAGATGGGCGCGCCGCTGACCTGTGCCATCAACCTGTCGGGCACCACGCTCAACGCCGAAGGCATCCTGGACTACATCCAGCAGCAGGCGCGGCAGCAGCAGATTCCGCCAGGCGCGATCTGCTTCGAGATCACCGAAACTGCGGCCATCAACAACATGCGCCACGCCACCCAGTTCATGCGCGACCTGAAGGCGCTGGGCTTCTGTTTTGCGCTCGACGACTTTGGCATCGGCACCAGTTCACTGGCCTACCTGAAGACGCTGCCGGTGGACTACCTGAAGATCGACGGCAGCTTCGTGCGCAACATCGTCACCGACCCGGTGGACCGTGCCATGGCCGACACCATCAACCGCGTCGGCCACATCATGGGCCTGCAGACGGTGGGCGAATACGCCGAGTCACCCGAGGTGATTGACGAGCTGCGCTTGCTGGGCGTGGACTTTGCGCAGGGCTACGGCGTGCAGCGGCCTCAGGCCTTGCCGGCGGCCCTGTCCGGTCCTGTCGCGCGCATGGCA